>NZ_JBHUDD010000042.1:0-35180 GCF_042677865.1 Lacimonas salitolerans
CGTTCTCATCCTGATTGACGCTGGATTCTCAGCCTGTTTGTCGCGCGGCAGGCATCCGACGCCTGCCGCCCGCGCATGCGCCAGACACGGCGCACAACATCGCCACAGGCGGCCCGAGGCGAAGCCCGCAAGGGCGCAGGCGAGATACCATGGGCGCGCGGCACGCGCGCGCCTTTGGATCAGGGCAGGGTGGAAATGCCGTTCGGTCGCGTCTCGAAAAGCGTTGAATTTTCCCATAGCCATGCAAGGCTCAGATCGGCGCCGCAGGGGCGCTTTTTACCTTCGAAAAGGACGTGGGATACATGATTCAAGAGTTCAGGGATTTCATCGCGCGCGGCAATGTCATGGACATGGCCGTGGGGATCATCATCGGGGCGGCCTTTACCGCCATCGTCAGTTCGATGGTGGGTGACCTGATCAACCCGATCATCGGGCTGTTCACCGGTGGGCTGGATTTCACCAACCATTACGCAATCCTGTCCGGCGATGTTCCTGCCGGGGCCAGCCTTGACGCCGCGCGCGAGGCCGGGGCGGCGGTGTTCGCCTATGGTGCCTTCGTGATGGCGGTGATCAATTTCCTGATCATCGCCTTCGTGGTCTTCGTGCTGGTCAAGATGGTCAACCGGGTCAAGGAGGCCGCCGCAAGGGATGAAACCCCCGCCGAGGACAAGCCCGCCGGGCCAAGCGAACTGGATATCCTGATGGAAATCCGCGATGCGCTGCGCAATCAGGCCTGATCGCCCTTGATCGTGCGATCGGTCAGAATGCGATCGGTCAGCACCCCGGCCCACCGGGCATAGACCTGTGGGCCGGGGTGAAACCCGTCACTGGCCATCAAAGCGGTGTCCATCGGCTGATCGAAGGGCACATGGCACAGATCGGGGGTGCGCGCGGCAAGCTCCGCAAGGGCTGCATCGAACCGTGCGGCCTCGGCCCCCATGATCCATTTCAGCGGGCCTGTCAGGCTGGGAAACGCTCCCATTGGCGGCAACCCCGAGGCATATATCCGACGCACGCCGAACTTGTGGCGCAACAGGGCGTGCAACGCGCGCTGGCGGTGCAGCCAGATCCGGCGCGGCAGCCCGGATGTCACATCGTTCACGCCCAGGGCCAGCACAGCCAAGTCGAACCGCGCGGGCGCAAGACCGTGCAACCGGCGCAGGCAGGCGGCCGTGGTGTCGCCGCTTTGGGCCTCGAGCCGCCAGTGCACGCGGCTCTGGCGGGCAAGGCCCGCAACAAGATGCCCCGACAGCGCCTGTTCCTGATGCGCAGCACCCACCCCGGCCGCCGAGCTGTCACCGGCGATCAGCAGGCGCAGCATCGGGCCGGTGCCCGCTATACCCTGCCGGGGTCCGGGTGGTTCGGGCAGGCGCGGTCCGCCCCGGCGCAGCGCAAGTCCCTGCAATGCCAGAACCGGCGCAAGCGCATATTTCACGTAGGCTGTAGGCATCGGCCCCCTGTTTGCACTGTCGGGGCCGATGATACACCGGCAGGTCCGCGGCGCGGCTTGTACGTTCAGCTTTTGATCACCAGTTGCGGCGATGTCACGTCGATGCCAAGGGCCTTGCCGACGGCGTAATAGGTCAGCTTGCCCGCGTGCACGTTCAGACCGTTCAGCAGGTGGGGATCGTCGGCGCAGGCCTGTTTCCACCCCTTGTCGGCCAGCGCCAGCATGAAGGGCATGGTGGCATTGCCAAGCGCGATGGTCGAGGTGCGGGCAACCGCCCCCGGCATGTTGGCCACGCAGTAATGCATGATCCCGTCCACGTCATAGATCGGATCGTCGTGGGTGGTGGCCTTTGACGTCTCGAAACAGCCGCCCTGGTCGATCGCCACATCCACCAGCACCGCGCCCGGTTTCATCGTGGCCAGTTGCGCGCGGCTGATCAGCTTGGGCGCGGCGGCCCCGGGGATCAGCACGGCACCGACCACCATGTCGGCCTGCGCCACCAGGTCGGCGGTGTTGCCCTTTGATGCATGGGCGGTCTTGAACTCGGACCGGAAGGCATCGTCGAGATAGCGCAGGCGGGCCAGAGACATGTCCAGCACGGTGACATCCGCACCCATGCCGGCGGCCACGCGCGCGGCCTGCGTGCCGACGACGCCGCCGCCGATCACCACCACGCGGGCGGGGCCCACACCCGGCACGCCGCCCATCAGCACACCGCGCCCGCCATTGGCCTTTTGCAGCGTCCAGCTTCCGACCTGCGGGGCCAGTTTGCCTGCGACTTCGGACATCGGGGCCAGCAGCGGCAGGCCGCCGCGATCGTCGGTGACGGTTTCATAGGCGATGCAGGTCGCGCCCGAGGCCAGCAGGTCATGTGTCTGCTCGGGGTCGGGGGCCAGATGCAGGTAGGTGAACAGCACCTGCCCCTCGCGCAGCATCTTGCGCTCGCGGGCCTGCGGTTCCTTGACCTTGACGATCATGTCGGCCTCGGCGAACACCGCGTCTGCGGTGTCGAGGATCCGCGCGCCGGCCTCGGTGTAATCGGTGTCTTCAAAGCCCGCGCCGCGCCCGGCGCCGGTTTCGATCAGAACGGTATGGCCGTGGGCCACCGCCTCGCGCGCGGCATTGGGCGTCAGGCCGACTCGGTACTCCTGCGGCTTGATTTCTTTCGGGCAACCGATTTTCATTGGGTCTCCTCCCTTGCAATTATCTGCCAGACTGTCGCATCTGTCGTGCAATCGGGTTGATATTTCGATCGCGTTGACCCGAATCTTGTGAATAATCTTCGCAACACCCTGCGCCAGATCGAAGGATTATGCGAAAATGACTTTGGATGCGACGGATCGGCGGATTCTCTCGGTTCTGCAAAAGCGCGGGCGTATTTCGAACGCGGACCTGTCCGAGGCGGTGAACCTGTCGCCCTCGGCCTGTCACAGGCGGGTGCAGCGGCTGGAAAGCGATGGCTACATCCGCGATTACGTGGCCCTGCTGGATCCGCGCAAAATGGGCGTGGCCAGCATCGTCTATGTGGAAATCACCCTGCGCGGGCAGACCGACGATATTCTGGATGCGTTCGAGAAGGCGGTGGCGCGCATCCCCAACGTGCAGGAATGTCACCTGATGGCCGGGACGGCGGATTACATCCTGAAAGTCGTGGCCGAGAACACCGAGGATTTCGCCCGCATCCACCGTCAGCACCTGTCGCGCCTGCCCGGCGTCACGCAGATGCAATCCTCCTTTGCCTTGCGCACGGTGATCAGCACCACGGCCCTGCCGGTCTGATCCATAATATTTTCGGAATATATGGGTTCCGCATTAAGCCTGGGTTCAGCCCTGCCGCGATAATCATCTCGCGCAAAGGGGGGCGGGATGCCGTTTTCAATCTATGCAGGAGACAACGAATTCGCTGTGGCCACCGGGGGCAATGTGAACAACGGCCCCGGAACCTCGACCTTTGACTACCCGCCCAACAGCACCAAGGATCTGGTGATCACCACCAAAGCCGGGGATGACGATCCGCGCCTGTTCGAACCGGGTGATGTCTACGAGGTGACATTCGGCGGCAATGGCGGCACCACCATCCTGAACGCGGTTGTGGTGCGCAGCGATCCGGGGCCGACGGGTGGCGGTATCGTGGTGTTCGAGGGGCTGGATACCGGCGGAAACCCCGCGCAGGTGATCTGGACCCCCGGCGAAAATCTCGAAGGCTGGTATTGGGACAATTTCACCGCGTCGGCCAAGCCGGGGTTCTATACCACCGATCAGAACCCGGCCTACAGCCACAGCTTCATCTGTTTTGACGCCGAGGCCCGGATTGCCACACCCTATGGTCTGCGCCGGGCGGCTGATCTGGCCGCCGGAGATCTGGTGGTCACGGTGGATTCCGGGGGGCGACCCCTGCTATGGACGGCGCAGCGGCGCGTGGTGGGGCGTGATGCGCTGACGCCCGTGCTGATCCGCGAGGGCGTGTTGGGCAATGGTGCGCCGTTGCGCTTGTCTGCGCAGCACATGGTGATGATCCGCTCGGGCCGGGCCGAGATGCTGTTCGGTCACGCGGAAGTTCTGGTGCCGATCCGGGCGCTGGTCGACGGGCGGATGATCCGCTATGCGCCAACGCCGCATGTGACTTACGTGCATCTTTTGCTGGACAGGCACGAATTGCTGCTGGCCGAAGGTGCGCCTTGCGAAAGCCTGCGCGCCGTGCCCGATTGGGTGCCCTTGCCCGATGCGCCGGACGTGCCGCCGATGGCGGCGGTGCGCCCGATCCTGACCTGGCGCGAGGCTGTGGCGCTGGGTGATTTCACCCCGATCGCCCAACCGCGCTGCACGGTGCCGATGCTGTAGCGTGGCGCGTTGCGCTTGGCCCGCGTTTGGCGCAATCTGCGCCGAAAGGCGAGGGCAGGCAGGTGCAGGCACAGGTATCTTCGGGCGACATTCGGGCAGGCGATGCTGTCGGTTGGGTGCAATGATGCCGAATGTCGCCATTCCCTATTGCTCGGGCCGGGGGCACACGCGGCGGCTGGCGCAGGAAATTGCCACGGCCCTGGGTGATCATGGCTGCAACGCCCGGCTGATCGACGTGGAAAAGATGGGCAGCACCGACTGGCAGGCGCTGGAGGCGGCGGATGCCATCGTCATGGGCACGCCAACCTATTTGGGCAGCGCCGCGGCGGGGTTCAAAACCTTCATGGATGCCACCGGCGACCTGTGGGCCGTTCAGGCCTGGGCCGACAAGCTGGCGGCGGGGTTCACGGTGGCGATCTTTCCGGGTGGTGACAAGCTGGTGACGCTGCAGCAATTGCTGACCTTTGCCATGCAGCACGGGATGGTCTGGATCGGGCAGGACCAGATCGGCGCGCCGGTCGATCCCGTGAACGAGGGGATAAACGCGAGCGGCATCTGGCTGGGGCTGGGCGCGGTGTCGGACCGCGACAAGGCGCAGATGATCCCGCCCGGTGATCTGGAAACCGCGCGGCGGTTCGGGGCACGCATCGCGCGCGCAGTGCGGCGCTGGTCAGTCTGAGGGAGAGCATGATGCACACAGGCAGATGCGAATGTGGGGCCGTCCGGTTCGAGATCGCGGCGGCGCTGGTGTCACCGGTGGCCTGTCATTGCAGCCAGTGCCGCCGCACCTCGGGCCATGTCTGGGCGGGCACGCTGGTGGCGGACGCCGATCTGCGGATCGAGGGGCAGGCGGCGCTGCGCTGGTATCGCTCGTCAACCATGGCGCAGCGCGGGTTTTGCGGCACCTGCGGATCCAGCCTGTTCTACCGGATGGATGGCGAGGGCAAGATCTCGGTCGGGGCAGGTGCGCTGGACACCCCCACGGGCACGCGGCTGGCGAAACACATCTTTGTCGGTGACAAGGCCGATTACTATGACATCGCGGACGGGCTGCCGATGCTGGACCCGTTCTGATGCTGGCCACCCTTGCCGCGATGGACCCTGCAACGATCGCCGCCTTCCTGCTGGCGGGGATTGTCCTGAACCTGACGCCGGGGTCGGACGTGATGTTCGCCATGGCCAGTGGCGCGCAGGGCGGGCCGCGTGTCGGCATGGCGGCAGCAGCAGGCGTGGCGCTGGGCTCGGTTCTGCATGTGGCGCTGGCGGTGGCGGGCGTGTCGGCGGCGATCCTGGCCGTGCCCGGCGCGCATGAGGCGATCCGCTATCTTGGTGCGGCCTACCTGCTGTGGCTGGCGGTCAAGGCGTGGCGCGCGCCACCGCCCCGGCCGGGGCAGGGGGCGGCACAGGCGGGCCGGGCGGTATGGCGCGGGTTTGTCACCAACGCGCTGAACCCCAAGGTGGCGCTGTTCATCATGGCGTTCCTGCCGCAGTTCGCCGACCCCGGCATCGGGGACATCGGGCCGCAGATGGCGGTGCTGGGCGCATTGTTCATCGTGACGGGGCTGGTCATCACCGGCGCCTATGGCGCGGCGGCGGGCTGGCTGGGGGCTGCGGTGACGCGGGCCTCGGGGGTGATGGGCAAGGTCTCGGCGCTGATCTTCGGCGCGCTGGCGGTGCGGATCGTGGCGCAGGGGTAAGGTGGGCCGGTTGGCCCACCTTGCGATCTTGATCGGCTTCAGATCACCTTGACGACCTGCTTGCCCTTGTTGCGCCCTTCGAGCAGGCCCATGAAGGCGCGCGGCGCGTTTTCCAGCCCTTCGGCCACATCCTCGACAAACTTCAGCTTACCACTGGCGACCATCGGCCCGACCTCGCGCAGGAACTCGGGAAAGCTGTTCCAGTGATCCGAGATGATGAAGCCGTGCACATGCAAGCGGTTCACAAGGATCGTGCGCCACATCTTTGGCAACTGGTCCTTTGTGCCACCGGCATCGGCCCCCAGCGCCCCGGCGTTGTACCAGCTGATCATGCCGCAGACGGGGATGCGCCCGCCGACGTTCATCCGCGGCAGCACGCCTTCCAGCACCTTGCCCGCGACATTTTCGAAATAGATGTCGATGCCCTTGGGGCAGGCCGATGCCAGCGCCTCGCGCATCTCTTTGGCGTCGGCATAGGCGCGGTGATCCAGACAATCGTCAAAACCGAAAGTCTCGACCGCCATCTTGCACTTTTCCGGTCCGCCGGCGACGCCCACGACGCGACAGCCGCGCGCCTTGGCAAGCTGCCCGACCATCGAACCGACGGGCCCGGTCGCGGCGGCCACGACGACGGTTTCACCTTCTTTGGGCTGGCCATACTGGGTCAGGCCGTACCATCCGGTAAAGCCGGGCATGCCCAGCACGCCCAGCGAAGCGGTGATCGGGCCATGGGCCGGGTCGACCTTGCGGATCATCTTGCCGGGCTGCACGCCGTGAGTGGCCCAGCCGAACATGCCGAAGGCAAAATCGCCGGGTGCGAAATCGGGGTGGTTCGAGGCGATCACCTCGCCCACGCTGCCGCCTTCCATGGTGCCGCCCACCGGAATCGGCGTGGCATAGGATTTCGCGTCATCCATACGGCCCCGCATGTAGGGGTCGAGCGACATGTAATGCACGCGCACCAGAACCTCGCCCTCGCCGGGATCGGGGATCGGGCAGGTGTCGAGTTTGAAATCCTCGTCCACGGGTGCGCCAGTGGGGCGGCGGGCAAGGATGACGCGGGTCATCTGGTCTGTCATGGTCGTGGTCCTTTCGGTTTGGCAGCGAAAGTTTTTGTCCGAANGTTGCGATAGCGGAACACGCCGGTGGCGGTGGCAATCAGCTCGCCCGTATTGTCGGTCAGTTGCGCGCGGGCAAAGAAGGTCTTGCGCCCGCCGCCGGTGCGGAAGCCTTCGGCGATCAGCAGATCGCCCTTGGCCTGTGACAGGAAGTTGGTGGTCATCGACAGGGTCATGGCGTGTTGCGGCGCATCGGGATCGCCGGTGTAGCAGCCGCAGAATCCCATCACCGTGTCCAGCATCATCGCATGCACACCACCATGCACGATGCCGAAGCGATTGCCCAGATGCGGTGCGATCGGCAATTCCCATCGGGAATAATCCGGCTGCCAGTCTGCCATGACAAAGCCCATATGCGCCTGAAGCGGGTAGGGCGGTTCGATCAGTTTCGGGTCAAGCGTGTCAGACATTTCTGGCAGCCTTCAGTCCGGCTTCGGCAAAGCGGGGCACGTAATCGCCAAGCCGCATCGCGCGTTCGGGGTTCGAGGCGTTGCCATCCAGCGCGCGTTTCAGCACGCCTTGCAGGATCGCCCCCATGCGGAAATAGTTGAAGGCAAGGTAAAAGCCGAAGCGGTCGATCCCGGCGATGCCCCGGCGGGCGCAATAGGCCTCGATGAATTCCTGATCGGTCATCAGCCCCTGCGCGTGACGGTCCACGCCGGCCAGACCGCGCCCTTCGTTGCCGGGTGGCATGCCCCATTGCATGATCACCGCGCCCAGATCGGCATAGGGGTGGCCGGTGGTCGACAGCTCCCAATCCAGCACGGCGGCACAACGCGGGGCATCTGTGGCGAACAGGATGTTGTCGATGCGGTAGTCGCCATGCACCAGTGTGCGCTGGCCGTCATCCTCGGGCATGTTGGCCTCGAGCCAGGCGATCAGCTCTTCCATCTGGGGGATGTCCTCGGTTTCCGAGGCGCGGTACTGCTTGGTCCAGCGGCCGATCTGGCGGGCATAATAGCTGCCTTCGGGGCCATAGTCGTCCAGCCCGGTGGCGGCCAGATCGACGCCGTGGATGGCGGCGAGCACGCGGTTCATCTCGTCCATCAGCGGGCGGCGCTCGTCATGGGCCAGATCGGGCAGGCGCGGGTCGTCGAAATGGCGGCCCTGGACATGGTCCATCACATAGAACATCGAGCCGATGACGCTGTCATCCTCGCACAGCACATGCATCTTTGCCACAGGCACATCGGTCTCGGCCAGCGCGCGCTGCACACGGAATTCGCGGTCGACCGCATGGGCGGATTTCAGCAGTTGCCCGGACGGTTTGCGCCGCAGCACGTAGTTGGCCTTGGGCGTTTTCAGAAGGAACGTCGGGTTCGATTGCCCGCCGGGAAATTTCGTGGCCTCGATCGGGCCTTCGAAGCCGGGCATATGCTCTGACAGCCACTTGGCGACGGCCTCGGTGTCCAGTTGTGCGGTGGCATGGGGTGTCATGCGCGTCCCTCTCTCAGCTATAGGTCAGCAGCTCTTTTTCAGTGGCCGCCGTGATGTGCGGGGTCTCGTTGAACCCGTGGAAGAAAAACGCCCCGCGCGCGGAATAGACAAAGCGCGTGACGCCGCAGTTGCGGGCTTGCAGTTGCAGTTCGATCTGGCGGTCGGGCGGCGTGCCCAGCGTGGCGGCGACAAGCTGACCGATGGGGCCGCCAGAACTGACGGCCAGAACCTGTCGCGCGTCGCGGTGCAGCAGGGACTGCCGGGCAGATTCCACGCGGGCTGTAAACGCGGCCCAGGTTTCGGGCGGGTCCTTGATCTCGCCGCGTTGCCAGGCCAGAACCGTGTCGCGCAGGGTGCGGAAATGGCTTTTGCGGTCGGTGTGCATGTTGTCGGGGGCGGGGGCATCGCGGAACCGTGCATTCAGCAGGGCGGTAAAGTCGAACTCGTTCAGGCCCGGGTGCACCTGCGGGGTCATGTCCATGCCCAACCCGGTCAGTATTCCCTCCAGCGTTTCGCGGTGCCGCCGCTGCGTGCCCACCGCCACTGCGTCCGGGCGCACCCCGCGTTCGGCCAGCGCCAGCCCCAGCGCGCGGGACTGGCGGTGGCCCAGGTCGGACAGCCGGTCGTAATCGGCGGCCCCGAAACTGGCCTGTGCGTGGCGTATGACGAAAAGCTCAGCCATTGATCAGTTTGCGCATCTCGTCCTTGGCAGCGTCGTATTCCAGAGCCAGCTGATCGACCAGCGCGGCGGCGGGCTGCACCTGCTTGATCGCGCCGATGCCCTGACCCGAGCCCCAGATTTCCTTCCAGCTTTTGGGTTTCTCGCGGTTCTCGCCAAAGTTCATGCTGCTGGGATCGGCCTGCGGCAGGTTGTCGGGGTCCATGCCCGCCCGCGCGACCGAGGGTTTGAGGTAGTTGCCCCAGACCCCGGTGAACAGCGAGGAATAGACGATATCCTCGGCCCCGTGATCGGCGATCATCTGCTTGTAATCGGGCACGGCGTTGGCCTCGTCCGTGGCGATGAAGGGGCTGCCGATATAGGCCAGATCGGCGCCCATCGCCTGCGCCGCCAGAATCGACCGCCCGGTCGAGATGGCCCCCGACAGCAGCAGCGGGCCGTCGAACCATTCGCGGATCTCGGAAATCAGCGCCAGCGGCGATTGCGAGCCTGCATGCCCGCCCGCCCCGGCGGCCACGGCGATCAGGCCATCGGCGCCCTTTTCGATGGCCTTGTGGGCAAAGCGGTTGTTGATGATGTCGTGCAGGGTGATGCCGCCGCAATCATGCGCGGCCTCGTTCACCTCGACCCGCGCGCCAAGGCTGGTGATCCAGATCGGCACGTTCCATTTATGGCAGATCTCAAGATCACGCTCCAGCCGCGAATTGGAACGGTGCACGATCTGGTTGACCGCATAGGGCGCGGCAGGAGTGTCGGGATTGGCCTGATTGTGGCGGTCCAGTTCCTCGGTGATCCGCTTCAGCCAGGCCTCGAGCATGATCGGCTCGCCGTCCTTTTCGCGCGCGTTCAGCGCGGGGAACGCGCCGACGATGCCAGCCTTGCACTGCGCGATGACCAGATCGGGATTCGAGATGATGAACAGGGGCGATCCGACCACGGGGATGCGCAGGTTTTGCAGGATGGGCGGCAGGGCCATGAATGAGTACCTTTGTTGTCGGGAGGGTGGGTTGGCACCCACCCTACGTGTCGGTGCGGTAGGGTGGGTGCCAACCCACCCCCGGCTTTACAGAACCTCGAACAGGCCGGCTGCCCCCATGCCGCCGCCGACACACATGGTGCAGACGACGTATTTCGCGCCCCGGCGTTTGCCTTCAATCAGGGCGTGGCCGACCATCCGGGCACCCGACATGCCATAGGGGTGGCCGATGGAAATGGCACCGCCGTCCACGTTCAGGATCTCGCCCGGGATGCCCAGCACGCGGGCCGATTGCAGAACCTGCGAAGCAAATGCCTCGTTCAGTTCCCACAGGCCGATGTCGTCCATCGTCAGGCCATGCGCTTTTAGCAGCTTGGGCACGGCGTGGATCGGACCGATGCCCATCTCGTCGGGTTCACAGCCCGCGGCCATGACGCCCACGTAGCGGCCCAGCGGGGCCAGCCCGCGGCGCTCGGCCTCGGCGGCCTCCATGATCACGGCGGCGGATGCCCCGTCGGACAACTGGCTGGCGTTGCCGGCGGTGATGTACTTGCCCTCGGGCACCTTCTGGCCGTTCTTGAACACCGGGGCCAGCCCTTGCAGGTTCTCGATGGTGGTGCCGGGGCGGTTGCCCTCGTCCTTGTCCAAAGTGACTTCCTTAAAGGAAATCTCTTTGGTTTCCTTGTCCATCACGCCCATCGTGGTCGTCAGCGGCACGATCTCGTCGTCGAACTTGCCCGCCTCTTGTGCGGCGGCTGTGCGCTGCTGGCTTTGCAGGGCATAGGCATCCTGATCCTCGCGCGACACGCCATAGCGTTCGGCCACGATCTCGGCGGTTTCCAGCATCGACATGTACAGCTCGGGCTTGTGCTGCTTGGTCCATTTGTCGGCCAGCCAGTCGGTGCGCATCTTTTCGTTCTGCACAAGGCTGATCGATTCCACGCCGCCGCCGATGCAGATGTCCATGCCGTCATGGATCACCTGCTTGGCCGCCGTGGCGATGGCCATCATGCCCGACGCGCATTGCCGGTCCAGCGACATGCCCGCCACGGTCACCGGCAGCCCGGCGCGGATCGCGGCCTGACGACCGATGTTGCCGCCGGTGCTGCCCTGCTGGATCGCGGTTCCAATGATGCAATCGCTGATTTCCGAGCCGTCCAGCCCGGCGCGTTTGACCGCATGGGCAATCGCGTGCCCGGCCAGTTCCTGCGCCGAGGTGTTGTTGAACGCCCCGCGATAGGCCTTGCCGATCGGAGTGCGGGCGGTGGATACGATAACGGCGTCACGCATGGTCTGTTCCTTTGTTTACAGGTCTTCCCACGGGGCGGGCAGGCCACGGGCCTGCGCCGCCATGCGGGCATATTTTCGGGTCTGGTTGAAGGCGCCGGGCATTTCCTGCTGCCCCTGCGGATCGCGGATTTGCGCCATGTGGGCCATCACGCCCTCGGGGGTCAGGTCGTCGCCTTGCAGGGCCACGCCTGCGGTCTCGTAGATCCTGGTTTCACTGAAACAGCCCGCACCGGCCCCAAGGATCATCCGGCTGGGCGCGTCGTCGCAGACCAGCGCCAACAGGCCGGGAGTGATGGTTTCGGGCTGCAACAGGTCCAGCGTTTCGGGCGGCAGCAGATCCTCGGTCATGCGGGTGGCGGCGGTGGGGGCCAGCATGTTGACGCGGATATTCTTGCGCCCGCCCTCTTGCGCCAGCACGTTCATCAGCCCCAGCATCGCCGCCTTGGCCGCGCCATAGTTGGACTGGCCAAAGTTGCCATAGAGCCCGCTGGCCGAGGTGGTGAACACGATGCGGCCATACCCGCGCTCGATCATGTGACGCCACAGGGCGTGGGTGCAGTTGACCGAGCCCATCAGGTGCACATCGACGACCTTCTGAAAATCGGCCAGCGTCTGCTTGGCGAATGTCTTGTCGCGCAGGATGCCCGCGTTGTTGACCAGGATGTCCACATGGCCGAATTCGGCCAGCGTTTCATCGACCATGGCCTGAACCTGATCGGGGTTTGTCACGTCGGCCCCGTTGGCGATGGCCCGGCCCCCGCTTTGGCGGATTTCATGGGCGACGGCGCGCGCGGCCTCGGAACTGGTGCCGCTGCCATCGGTGCCCGCGCCCAGATCGTTGACCACCACGGAGGCGCCGCGCGCAGCCAGACCCAGCGCATGGGCGCGGCCCAGACCGACGCCTGCGCCGGTAACGATGGCCACGCGGCCGTCAAACCTGATCTCGCTCATGCCGCATCCTCCAGATACCGCCGCCCGATCCATTCGGCGACCAGCGCGGGCTTGTCCTGCCCTTCGATCTCGACCGTCACATCCATCACGGTGGCCACGTATCCGGGCTGCACATCCACCTTTTTCAGGGTGAACACCCCACGGATGCGCGACCCTGCCCGCACCGGCGAGACAAAGCGCACCTTTTCAAAGCCATAGTTCACGCCCATGGCCACGCCTTCCAGAACGGGCAGTTGATAGGCCATGGTGGACAGCATCGACAGGGTCAGGAACCCATGCGCGATGGTCCCGCCAAAGGGGGTTTTCGCGGCCTTTTCCGGCTCGATATGAATGAATTGCCAGTCGTTCGTGCAATCGGCAAAGGCGTCGATGCGTTTCTGGTCGATCTTGATCCATTCCGACGTGCCGAAATGCTGCCCTTCCAGGGCCTTGAGTTGCTCAAGCGTGATCTTGTCGGTCATCGTCACAAATCCTGATTGAACAGCGTGCCCTGCGCCTTGGACTGCATGCCCCCCGACAGCGGCAGGATCGCGCCCGAGATATAGGCCGCTCCCCGGCTGCACAGGAATTGCACGGTGCCCGCGATATCCTCGTCCCGGCCCACGCGGCCCAGCGGCACGCCCTTGGCGGCCTCGGCCTGACCTGCCTCGGTGGCGATGGCAAAGGCGGTCATTTTCGACACGAAGGGGCCGGGGGCGATGGCGTTGACGGTGATGAAGCGCGGCGCCAGATCGTTGGAAAGAACGCGTGTCATGTGATGCACGGCGCCCTTGGACACGGCATAGGAATAGGTGGCCGTGCCCTTGGGGATGTCGCCCATTACCGAGCCCACGTTGATGATGCGGGCCGGGTCGTCCTGCGTGGCCGCCGCCTCCAGCATGGGAACCAGCATCTGGGTAAGGTGGAACATGCCGGTGACGTTCAGCGCCAGCAGCTTTTCCCACGCCTGATAGGGGTGTTCGCCAAGCGGTGCGCCCCATGTGCGACCCGCGTTGTTCATCAGGATATGCAGGGTGTCGGTGCGGTTCTTCACCTCGGCCACCAGCGCCTCGATGCCCGCTTCGGTGGCGACATCGCCGCCGAACCCTTCGACCGTGCCGGGCAGGCCCAGGGCGTTGATTTCGGCCGCGACAGCCTCGCAGGCGTCGGCCTTGCGGCTGCAGATCAGCACGCGGGCACCGGCAGCGGCCAGCCCCTCGGTCGCCATGCGGCCGATGCCGGACGAGCCGCCGGTGACAAGCGCCACCTTGCCGCTCAGATCGTTCAGGTTTGCCGGTGTCATCTGCATCTGTCTCTCTCTCCCTCAGAATCCGCGCGCGGCGGCGACCTGTGCCGCGTGATAGCCGTAGTCGCCCAGCCATTCGGTGCCGACGCGGGCGCGTTTCATGTAAAATCCGATGTCATAGGCGTCGGTCATGCCGATCCCGCCATGCATCTGCACGCCTTCGCGCACCGCCAGGTCGGCGGTTTGGGCCGCGCGCGCCTTGGCCAATGACACGGCGAGTTGTGCCTGATCCGGCGTTTCATCCAGCACCCGGCCCGCGTTGGCAATCGCGCTGGCCGTCACCTCGATCTCGGCCCACAGGTGCGCGGCGCGGTGTTGCAGGGACTGGAAACTGCCGATGGTGCGGTCGAACTGGCGGCGTTCCTTCAGGTAGCCGACGGTCATGGCATAGGCCCCGCCTGCCACGCCCAGCAATTCGGCGGCCATCGCGGCCTGCCCGGCCCGTAGCCCCGATTGCAGGATGGCCATGCCATTGTTGACCTCGCCCAGCACGTCGTCGCCTGTCGCCTCGACAGTGTCGAAGGTCAGGCGTGCGTGGTCGCGCGCATCCACTGTGTCCAGCCGGTCACGGGTCAGGCCTGCGCGGGCTGCGTCGATGTCGAACAGGGTCAGGCCCTGCGCATCGCCTGCCGCACCGGCCGTGCGTGCCAGAACCAGAACGCGATCGGCGGATGCGCCATCGGCGACAAAGGTTTTGACGCCCGACAGGCGAAAGCCGTTGCCCGACCGCTCGGCCTGCATCGCGGTGGCGTCTGGTGCGTGCTTGCGCCCCTCGTCCACCGCCAGCGCATAGATCAGGTCACCGCCTGCGATCTTGCCCAAAGCGTCGCGCGCCCGGTCGGTAGCGACCCCGCGCAGGGTGGTGGCAGCGACAACCGCGGTGCTCAGGAAGGGCGAGGCGGCCAGCGTGCGGCCCATTTCCTCGGCCAGGATACCCGCCGCGCGGTGGCCCATGTCAGCCCCGCCGCAGTCTTCGGGCACCAGAACGCCGGTCCAGCCCATCTGCGCCATCTCGGCCCACAGGGCGGGGTCGAAGGCGCGGCCCGCATCTCGGCTTGCGCGCAGTTTCGACACTGGGGCGCTGTCGGTGACGAAGCCGTGTGCGGCGTCGCGCAGCATCACCTCGTCTTCGGTTTCCAGCAGGCTTGTCATGGGTGTTTCCTCACCGGCTTGGCAGTTCAAGAACGCGCTTGGCGATGATGTCCAGCATCACTTCGGAGGTGCCGCCCTCGATCGAGTTGGCCTTGGTGCGCAGCCATTCGGGGGCCAGCGCCCCATGCGGCCCGTCCCATTCCAGCACCTCGGACCCGCCCGCGGACATCAGCAATTCATACCGGCGCTTGTTCAGCTCGGTGCCATAGTATTTCAGCATGGCGCTGGCATTGCCCACGCCCTGCCCGGCCTCGGCGCGGTCCTTGTAGCGTTCCATCGTCATGGCAAAGGCAAGGCTGTTGACTTCGCACGCCATCGCCTCGGCCCGGATCACCGGGTCGTCCATCGCGCCTTCAAGATCGCCCAGAACCTGCCCCAGCGCGCGCCCGCCCAGCAGGCCGCGTGCACCGCCGCCGATCATCTCGCGCTCGTGCGTCAACAGATATTTGGCGATGTCCCAGCCCTTGTTTACGGTGCCCACAAGGTTCTCCTTGGGCACCCTGACGTTGTCAAAGAAGGTTTCGCAGAACGGGGACTTGCCGCTGATCAGCTGGATTGGCCGGGTGGTGATGCCGGGGGTGTCCATGTCCATCAGCAGGAACGATATGCCCAGATGCTTGGGCGCGTCGCGGTCTGTGCGCACCAGCGCAAAGATCCAGTCGGCCTGATCGGCGTAAGAGGTCCAGATCTTCTGCCCGTTCACAAGGTAATGGTCGCCCATGTCCTCGGCCCGGGTCTGGACATTGGCCAGATCGCTGCCCGCGCCGGGTTCGGAATAGCCCTGACACCAGCGGATTTCGCCGCGCGTGATCGGCGGCAGGTGCTGCATTTTCTGCTCTTCGTTGCCAAACGCCAGCAGCGCCGGGCCCAGCATCCAAAGGCCGAAGCTTTCCAGCGGGGGCGGGGCGGACAGCCGCTCCATTTCCTCGCGATAGATCTTTTCCTGCGCGCGGCTCAGCCCTGCGCCGCCGTATTCCGTGGGCCAGCGCGGGGCGGTCATGCCGCGTGCGATGGCGGCCTCCAGCCAGTCCTTTTGCGCGTCGTTCTTGAACTGCCAGCGACGGCCGCCCCAGACCATCGTATCCTCGCCCATCGGGCGGTTGCGCAATGACGCCGGGCAACTGGTTTCGATCCATTGCGCAATGTCGGCGCGGAACGCGTCCAGCGCGGTATCGGTATCGGCCATGCAGCCCCCTCCCTTCTGCATACTCATTTCGCAGCATCTTTTCGCTGTGCGAAATGATTTTCCGTTTTGAGTATCAGGCAAACGCATCTTGCCGGGTGCGTCAAGCCATGCCTGCGACAAGCTGTCCGTAACGCTACGGCAGGGCGCGGGGCACGCGCCCTGCCGTATGGCCCATCAGCGCAGGTCGGGCAGGGTGTAATCGGCGAATTGCTGGCGCAGCGTCAGCTTTGACACCTTGCCCGTCGCCGTCAGCGGCAGCGCGTCGGTCCAGATCACGTCATCGGGCAACTGCCACTTGGCGAAATGCTCCAGCATGTGCTGGTGCAGCTCGTCCAGCGAGGGCTTTTCCTCGCTTGCGGCCACGGCCACCAGAACCGGGCGTTCATCCCACTTGGGGTGCGGCATGGCCACGGCGGCGCAATTGGCGACCCCGGGGTGGGACATGGCCGCGTTTTCCAGATCGATCGAGGATATCCATTCGCCGCCCGACTTGATCAGATCCTTGGCACGGTCCTGAATGTTCAGGATGCCGTTGGTGTCGATCGACGCGATGTCGCCGGTGCCGAACCAGCCGTCGGCGTCGATCGCCTTGGCCGATGCCTCGTCATTCTTGAAATAGCCCGACACGATGGAATTGCCGCGCACATACAACTCGCCCACCGCCTTGCCGTCATGCGGCTGGCGGATGCCGTCGTCGCCGATGATCTTCAGGTCGACGCCAAAGGCGCGGCGACCCTGCTGCGCCTTGAGGTCGATCATCTTGTCGAACGGCAGTTCCTTGACCCATTTGGGCATGTTGCCATGGGTGCCGATCGGGCTCATTTCCGTCATGCCCCAGGCGTGGCCGACGTGCACGTCCATGCCCTCGAACGTCTCGATCATCCTGCGCGGCGCGGCCGAGCCGCCCACCACGACATCCGAGAAGCCCTTGGGCTTGCGCCCCTGCGCCTTGATTTCGGCCAGCAGGCCCATCCAGACGGTCGGCACGCCCCAGGCCGAGAACACGCCTTCGGTATCCATCAGCTTGAACAGGCTGGGCCCGTCCAGCGCGCCGCCCGGCATCACCAGCGAATGGCCCAGCAGGGGCGAGGCATAGGGGATGCCCCAGGCGTTGACGTGAAACAGCGGCACGACCGGCAGCACCTTGGCCTCGGCCGGGATGGACTGGCCCATGATGAGGCCCAGAGTCATCGCGTGCAGCGTGGTCGAGCGGTGCGAATACAGCGCGCCCTTGGGGTTGCCCGTGGTGCCCGAGGTATAGCACAGCGCGGCGGCTGTTTCCTCGTCGAACTCGGGCCAGTCAAAGGTTTCGGGCTGGCCTTCCAACAGCTCTTCGTAACACAGCGCGCCAAAGCTGTTTTCGGGCATGTGCGCGCGGTCGGTCATGATGACGAATTTCATGTCGGCGGGCAGTTCGCTGCGCACCCCTTCGATGATCGGCACGAAGGTGGTGTCGAGAAACAGCACCTTATCCTCGGCATGGTTGACGATATAGATCAGCTGTTCCTGCGACAGGCGCGGGTTGATCGTGTGGCAGATCGCCCCCTGACCCGAGATCGCATAGTAGAGTTCAAAATGGCGGTAGCCGTTCCACGCCAGCGTCGCGACCCGGTCGCCCAGCCCGACGCCAAGCTCCTGCAACGCATTGGCAAGTTGGTACACCCGCTTGAGCGTCTGCGGATAGGTCTGGCGATGCACGTCGCCTTCGGTGCGGACGGACACGATTTCGCATGTCGCATGCGCCTCGGCCGCGTATTCCAGAATGTTGCTGATCAACAGCGGACGGTGCTGCATCATGCCTTTCATGGCGGTTCCTCCCTTATCTCCCGTTGCGCGCAGGTTAGCGCCGCTTGCGCGAATGCCAAGCCGATTTTCCCTTGTGTCGGCTTTGTTTCGCTGGGGCCGTTTCCGCCTGTCGAAATTCCGTTGCGTCATTCCGATGCCCGGATTGCCCGATGTTGAGCCGCGCCCGGCCCTGCCCTAGGCTGCGGCAAAATGTGCGTGCACCATGAAAGGGATACCACCATGAAAGCCATCATCTGCCGCGACTTCGCCCCGCTGGATCAACTGGACTATGGCGACATGCCCGACCCGCAGGCCACCGGCGATCAGGTGGTGATCAAGGTCGAGGCGGCCGGCGTGAACTATCCCGACGGTCTGCTGGTGCAGGGCAAGTACCAAAGCCGCCCGGACCGGCCTTTTGTTCCGGGGATGGAGGCGGCAGGCGTGGTCCATGCCGTCGGCCCCGATGTGACCGGCGTGAAACCGGGCGACCGGGTGGCCACGATCTGCACGCTGGGCGGCTATGCCGAGATGGTCGCCGCGCCGCAATCGCGGGTGTTTCCGATTGCTGACATGGATGCGGCGGATGTCTGCGCGCTGCTGGTGGCCTTTGGCACCTCGCATCACGCGCTGAAGCAGCGCGCGCAATTGCAGGCGGGCGAAACGCTGGTGGTTCTGGGCGCGGCGGGGGCCACGGGCATCGCCGCGATCCAAATCGGCAAGATCATGGGGGCCAAGGTGATCGCCGTCGCCTCGACCGAGGAAAAGCGCGCGATCTGCACCGAGAACGGCGCGGATCACGCGATCGGCTATGATGACCTGAAGGACAACATCAAGGCGTTGACCGACGGGCGCGGGGCCGACGTGGTCTACGATTCGGTGGGGGGTGCGGCCTTCGACGCCTGTTCGCGCGCCATGGCGCGTGGGGGTCGGCTGCTGATCATCGGCTTTGCCAGCGGCGAGATCCCAAAGCTGCCGGTCAACCTGACGCTGGTCAAGGAATACAGCGTTGTCGGCGTGTTCTGGGGCAATTTCACAAGGTTCGAGCCGCAGGTCTATGCCGACAACATGGCCGAGTTGCTGGGTTGGTATCAGAAGGGCCAGATCAAGCCGCTGATCGAAGGGCGCTATCCGCTGAAAGACGCGGCCGAGGTGCTGGCCCGCGTGCTGGGACGCGGGGCGGTGGGCAAGCTGGTGCTGATCCCCTGACGGGGTCAGCGCCGGTCATTCGCGGATGTGTTTCACCGTGTTGACCAGGTGCAGCAGCTTCGGCCCAAGCTCTTGTTCCAGCCGCTCGGGCGACAGGACATAGGCCGGTCCGCCAAGGTTGAACGCCATCGGCGGGCCGTCGCCCTGCGGCGCGGCAAAGGGCACAGCGATCGAATTGATGTCCGATTGCCAATGGCCGATGTTCACGTAAAAACCCCGCTCGCGGATCTGGGCGGCGGCCTCTTCGATCCCGGCGCGCATCTGGGGCCAGCGGTCCGGCCCCGCGCGCAGCGACAGCCGATGCATCAGATCGGCGCGTTCGTCGGGTTTGGCGACTGCCAGATAGGCCCGCCCCATCGCGGAACGCCCCAGCGATATGCGCGAGCCCACGTTCAGCTGCAACGAGATCATGCCCCGCGCCGCCCGCGCCGCGCCGATATAGGTCATGGTCAGGTCGTCACGCCCCCCCAGCGCCACCAGCACGCCATCGCCGCAGTCATCCGCCAGTTGCTGCATCAGCGGCTGTGCCGCTTCGCGCAGCTTGATCCCGCCAAGGCAGGCATAGCCCAGACCCAGCACGGGCACACCCATACGGTAGCGTCCGGTGGCATCGTCGTAGATCAGGTAGCCCAGCTTCAGCAGCGTATAGGTCAGCCGAGACACGGTCGAATTGGGCAGACCCGTGCGTGCGGCCAGTTCGCGATTGCCCAGGCCCATCCGGTCCTCTGGCGTGAAGGCGCGCAGCAGGTCAAGGCCGCGGTGCAGCGCCGTGACGAACTGGCGGTCGCCATTGTCGCCCTCGGGCTTGTCCACCACATCCTGTATCCGCTTTCTCACAATCGTCTTCCCGTTTTCTCGGACTGTACGCCCCTACGCAGGCGTTGACCGATGGTCAAGCCGCACCTGCCTTTTGCGCCTCGCGTTCCGCCAGTTCGCGCCACAACACCTTGCCACTGCCCGATTTTGGCAAGGCATCGGTGAATTCCACGACGGTCGGGCATTTGTAGGCCGCCATTTCCGCGCGGCACCAGCCGATGATGTCGTCGGCCGTCAGATGGGCGCGCGCCTTTTCCTGCGGCACCACAACGGCCTTGACCGTTTCGCCCCGGCGCGGATCGCGGGTGCCGATGATGCAGACCTCGGCAATGTCGGGGTGGTGGTGCATCAGCGCCTCGACCTCGGCGGGCCAGACCTTGAATCCGCTGGCATTGATCATCCGCTTCACCCGGTCAACCATGTAGAAGTACCCCTGCGGGTCGATATACCCCAGATCGCCGGTGCGAAAGAACGGCTTGCCGTCCATCTCGAAAAACGATTTGGCCGTTTCCTCGGGGCGTTGCCAATAGCCCAGAAACACCTGCGGGCCGTGCGTGACGATCTCGCCCACCTCGCCTTGCGGCAGTTCCTGCAAGCTGTCGGGATGCACCACGCGGCTGTCCACGTCGAACACCGGGATGCCCAGGCATTGACGGCGCGGGCCGGTGACCGGGTTGATATGGCTGGCGGCCATCGTCTCGGACAGGCCGTAGCCTTCGACGTAGTCCAGCCCGGTCAGATCGTGCAGCTTGCGTGCAATCGCCTGTGGCATCGCCGCGCCGCCGCCGCCGATGGCGGTCAGACTGGACAGGTCATAACTGTCGGCGTTGGGCGAATTGACCATGTCGATCGCCATGGTCGAGATCGAGCGCCAGCGCGTCACCCGATGCCGCGCGATCAGCGTCGCCGCCACATCACGGTTCCAGCGGGTCATCAGCACGATGGCCCCGCCTGCGATCACCGGCCCGTTCATGCAGGCCTGCATGCCGGTCACATGAAACAGCGGCAGCACGGCCAGGCTGACATCGGTTTCATCCGACGGGTTCCAGGCCACGCCACCCCATGCGGTGACGTTCACGGTGAAATGGTTGTGCATGCAGCCCTTGGGCTGACCCGTGGTGCCCGAGCTGTATGGGATCACCGCCAGATCATCGCGCGTGGCCCTGTGCGGGCGCGGCGGCGTGGCGCGCTCCAGCGCGTCGGCCCAGCGGATCACGCCGGGGCCAGTGGCGTCCTTCGCATCCATCGTATCAAGTTCGCCGGGCAGGGGTATGTCGCGGTCGGGCGCGGCGTAATCGGCATAAGTGGCTGCGATGACGTGGGAAATCAGCCCCTGTTCCACCACGGGCGCGATGAAGGGCAGCAGTTCCTGGCCTGCCAGCGCAACGGTTGCGCCGGTGTCCTGGGCCAGATGCTCCAGCTCGGCATGGCGGTTCATCGGGTTGACGGGCACGACCACCGCATCGGCGCGCAGGATGGCGTAATAGCCCAGCACGAATTGCGGGCTGTTTTGCATGTACAGCAGCACTCGGTCGCCCTTGGCCACGCCCAGTTCGTGCTGCATGAATCCCGCCAGCGCCTGCACCTGCGCGTCCATCTGCGCATAGCTCAGCGTGGCACCGTGGTAGATGAGGGCGGGTCTATCCCCATGGTCTGCAACGGTTTTCGCCAGATTGTCATAGACGGTGCCAGCCGGCCATTCGACGGATTCGGGCACGCCTGCGGGCCAGACCTGCATGTGCAAACGATTGGTCATATGCGCCCACCCCACTGGGGTTGCGCGTGGGTGCTGTTGCGCCTCACGGGTCGACTCCTCCCTGTTTTTTCTGGAAAACTGGCATATGCGCGCGGCGCTGTCCATATTTTCGGAATTTGCTTCCGCAGATCGGGATGCTTGCGGGGGCGCGGGGGGCGATGTAGGACAGGGCGACCCCTGCCAGCCGGAGAGCCCAAGATGACATTCGACCGTTCCGTCAAGATCGCGCCGTCGATCCTGTCTGCCGATTTCGCCAATTTTGGTCAGGAAATTCAAGCGGTTGAGGCGCAGGGCGCGGATTGGATCCATGTCGATGTGATGGACGGGCATTTCGTGCCCAACATCACCTTTGGTCCTGCGACATGCAAGGCGATCCGCCCGCATGTCAAGACGGTGATGGATGTGCACCTGATGATCGCGCCGGTCGATCCCTATATCGAGGCGTTCGCCGAGGCGGGGGCCGACATCCTGACCGCGCATCTTGAGGCCGGGCCGCATATCCACCGCACCTTGCAGGCAATCCGCGGGGCCGGGTGCAAGGCCGGTCTGGCGCTGAATCCCGGAACGGGGGTCGAGGATATTGCCTATCTGCTTGATATGGTTGACCTTGTCTGCGTCATGACGGTCAACCCCGGCTTCGGCGGGCAAGCCTTTATCGACCTCAGCGCCAAGGTCCGCCGCCTGCGCCAGATGATCGGTGACCGGCCCATCCATATCGAGATCGACGGTGGTGTCACGCCTGCCACGGCACCTTTGATGGTGGCGGCCGGGGCGGATGTTCTGGTGGCAGGATCAGCGGTGTTCAAGGGCGGATCGGTCGCCAATCCCGCGCCCTATGGCGAGAATATCGCCGCGATCCGCGCCGCCGTGGCCTAGCAGAAACGCGATGTGATCGGCCTGCACAAACCATGCACATCCCATGCGCATGGCGTTGGTGGCCGCTATCGCAGAACCGGGGCCGTGCGGTTGGCGACCAGTGACCCGATTCCCGAGGCCGCGATCAGCGTCAGCCCGGTCAGCGACAGCGCGTCGGGCCAGTCGCCGAACACGACGACGCCCAGCACCGTGGCGGAAATCAACTGGCTGTAGACCAGCGGTGCGATCAGGCTGGCCTCGGCCCGGCGGTTGGCCAGCACGAGGCAGAAATTGCCAAGGGCCGATCCCAGCGCGCTGATCAGCACCAGCCCCGACAGCCGCAGGTCGATGTCTGGCAACTCGGCCATGGCTGCCAGCGGGGCCAGCGCGACAGAGCCGATCAGCAGTTGCGAGATCAGCAGGAATCGCGGGCGGAATGCGCCTGCCACCACGCGGGTCATCACCAGATAGGCGCCATAGAAGCAGCCCGCCAGCAGGGCAAAGCCGAGGCCCGGCGTCGCGCCGAACCCCGGCTTGACCACCAGCATCACGCCGGCGAATCCCAGCGCCAGCAGACCGCTGCGCAGGGGCGAGGGGCGTTCGCCCAGAAACAGGATCGCCAGCACATAGGACACCACCGGCCCGATGAAGAATGCGCCAAAGACATTGGCGATGGGTTCGGTTTTCAGGGCGGTCAGGATGGCCGAGATGCCGCAGGCGATGAACAGCCCCCGGATCAGCACGCGCCGGTCCAGAAGGTGGGGCAGCTCGGCGCGGGTCAGCCCGCTGAACGGCAGCAGCACAAGTGCCGCCAGTGCAAAGCGCGACCATGCCACAAGGAACGGATCGACGCCGCCGGAGGTCATCAGCTTGCCCGCCGTATCGCCGATGACCACCAGCGTGACGGCGGCAAAGACAAGGGCGATCAGGCCGAAAAGCTGTGTCAGGGTCAAGGTGTGCTCCGGTCCGGCTGTGGGGTGTCTGTGGTCGGATGGGGCGCGCGGGGCAAGGGCCGGCTTGGAGGCAAATGCGGACGGTCGCCCCGGACCCCCGCGCGGACTGAGGGCCGAAGGCCCCCACCCTGCGCAGCCCTACCTGCGGCCCAGCATTGCCAGTCGGATCAGCGCGCGTTCGACCACGGCCATCTGTGGCGCCGTCTGACCGGCCGAGCGCAGCGACAGGTCGGTGTCGGTCAGGATGGTCAGCGCGGTTTCCAGCTTGGGCGCGCCCCAGTCCTGGGCCTGTCGCAGCATCCGGTCGCGGCGGGGGCCGAAGATGGGCGGGCGCATCCGGGCGATGCCCTGTGCCGCGCCGCCCGGATCGCTGGCAGCGGTGAACAGCGTGCGGAAATGGCGCGTGCCCATGATGCAGAGCGTTACCGGCGCCACGCCCTGCGCATCCAGCCGCGACATGACCGGGCCGATTTCCTGCGTGCGGCCCTCGGCCACGATGTTCAGCATGTCGTCGATCCCGGCCTCGGACGAGGCGGGCGCGCAGGCGGCGATGTCGTCCGAGGTGACGGGCGTGGCATCGCCCAGCTTGTAGAGCGCCAGTTTCTCCAGCGTCTGGCGGAAATCGCCGGGGTCGAGATCCTGCGCCAGCGCGGTCAGGTCTGTCATGGCATGGCCGTCAAAATCTCGCAGGCCCGCGCGGGCAAGGTCGGATTCGATCTCGTCGCGGGTGGGCGGGTTGTCGTAGATGCCTGCGGCATAGGCATTGGGGTGTTTCTCGAACGCCGCGCGCAGTTTCGATTTCGCGGTCAGCCCACCTGCGGTGACGATCAGTTGCGCATCGCCCTGTTGCCAGTCGGCCAATGCGGTGGCGATCACATCGGCCAGCCCGTCGGTCGCATCCTCGACAAAGGCGACGCGCGGGCCGGGAAAGAAGCCCTGCGCCTTGACCGCGTCCAACAGCAGCGCCGGGTCCTTGCGCAGGTCGGCGGCGGCGATGCGGGTCAGGCGCATCTCGGCCTCGCCCTCGGGGCCGATCAGGGCGGCGATCACCTCTTGCCGTTTCAGGGCCACGCGCATCGCATCGGCCCCGAATATCAGCAGCCCGGCGCGGTTGCCCTCGGGTTTGGCGAAATAGCGGTTGGCGTCGCGGCCTGAAAGTTTCATGGCAGGTCGGGGGCGGTGGCGATCAGGCGGGTGACAAGCTGGTCGGCCAGGATGGTGGCAAGGCGCGCGCGGGCGTCACGCTCGGCCGCGCGGGTGGCGACGGTCGATCCGGTGGCGGAATAGCCGGTAAAGCTGTCGATGCGGCCCTCGGTGAGGACTTCGCTGGTGTCAGCGTCGCGCAGGCGATAGCCCAGCCGCCCGATCAGGTTGAACCGGGTGGTGATGTTGTCCTGCGTCACCGCCATGCGTTCCTGCGTCACCGACATGTCGGTGTCCAGCAGGTAGCGGGGCGTGGCGGCGCGGCCAAGGCGATCCTCGATCCGTCGGGTCAGCAGAAAGCCGTCGCGGGTGTCCGGCTCGGCCACCTGCACGCGGCCCTGCAGGCGCGAGGCGGCCCCGTTCGGGCCGAAGGCGGGGGTGAACCCGCAGGCCCCGGTGGCCAGAGCGCCCAGCAGGAGGCTGCGTCTAGACCACGACATTGACGATCCGTCCCGGCACCACGATGACCTTTTTCGGCTGTGCGCCGTCAAGGGCGCGCTGCACAGCATCGGTTGCCAGCGCGATCTTTTCAACCTCGGCCTTGTCCATGTCCTTGGGCACCTGGATTTCGCCGCGCCGTTTGCCGTTGACCTGGATCGGCAGGGTGATGGTGTCATCCACCATCATCTCGGGGTCGGCCTGCGGCCATTGCGCCTGCGCGATCAGGCCGTCGTGGCCGAGCATGTGCCACAGCTCCTCGGCCAGATGGGGGGTCATGGGGGCCATCAGTTGCGCCAGCGTGGCGGCGGCCTGTTTCCTTGCGCCCGTCCCGGCGGCGGATTTGCCCAAGCTGTTGGTAAAGGCGTAAAGCCGGGCGATGGCGGCGTTGAAGCCAAAGCTGTCCACCCCGCCGGTCACGTCATGGATGGTCTTGTGCATCTCGCGCAGCAGGTCGGTATCGGCGTCATTGGCGGGCGTGTCGCTGGCCGCGATCTCGGCCACGATGCGGTGGACGCGGGCGAGATGGCGTGCCGATGCCTCGGCCCCGGCGGCGGTCCATTCCACATCACGCTCGGGCGGGCTGTCGGACAGGACGAACCAGCGCGCGGTGTCGGCACCGTACTGGCCGATGATCTGCACCGGGTCCACGACGTTGTTCTTGGATTTCGACATCTTGGCCGAGGGGATGATCTCGACCTCTGTGCCGTCCTCCAGATAGCCCTTGCCGTCGCGCAAGCTGACCGCCTCGGGGTAGTGATAGACCGGGCGGCCCTTGGCGTCGCGGGTCTGATAGATTGCGTGCGTGACCATGCCTTGGGTGAACAGGGCGTCGAACGGCTCTCTCGCGGATTCCGGCAGGTGGCCGCAGATGTGCATCGCGCGGGCGAAGAAGCGCGAATAGAGCAGGTGCAGAATCGCGTGTTCGATCCCGCCGATGTATTGATCGACGTTCATCCAGTAGGACGCCTCGGCCATGTCGGTGGGCGTGTGGGCGTGCGGGGCGGTGAAGCGGGCGAAATACCACGACGAATCCACGAATGTGTCCATCGTGTCGGTTTCGCGCCTTGCCGCTGCGCCGCATTTGGGGCAGGCGCAGTCGCGCCATGTGGGGTGGCGGTCGAGCGGGTTGCCGGGGATGGAAAAGTCGATCGGCTTGCCACCCTCGTCATAGGGCAGCTGGATCGGCAGGTTTTCCTTGGCCTCGGGGACGACGCCGCAGGTGTCGCAATGCACCACGGGAATCGGGCAGCCCCAGTAGCGTTGGCGCGACAGGCCCCAGTCGCGCAGCCGGAACTTGGTCACGCCCTGGCCCACGCCGTTGGTTTCGCAGAAATCGATCGTGGCGTCGATTGCGGCGTCGCCGGTCTGCACCTCGTCGCCGGCCACGGCGCGGGTGTAGCGCACCGTGTCGGTCTTGGCGGGCACGAAGGGCTCGGCCTGAATGTTGTGATCACCCTCGACCGGCAGGAAGGTGTCGATGATCGGCAGGTCATATTTGCGGGCGAAATCATGGTCCCGCTGGTCATGTCCGGGGCAGCCGAAGATGGCGCCGGTGCCGTAATCCATCAGGATGAAATTGGCGATGTAGACCGGCAATTCCCATGAGGTGTCAAAGGGGTGGCGACAGGTCAGGCCGGTGTCGAATCCCAGCTTTTCGGCCTTTTCGATGGCCTCGGCGGTGGTGCCGCCCTTGCGGGCCTCGGCGCAGAACGCGGCCACGTCCTCGCGCTCACGCTCCAGCGCGCGGGCCAGCGGGTGATCGGGCGAGATGCCGATGAAGGACGCGCCCATCAATGTGTCGGGGCGGGTGGTGTACACCTCGACCCGGTCAAAGCCCTGCGCGGCTTCCGTCAGCCCAAAGGCGAATTGCAGCCCGCGGGATTTGCCGATCCAGTTGGCCTGCATCAGCTTGACCTTGGCGGGCCAGTTGTCCAGCCCGTCCAGCGCGGTCAGCAATTCGTCGGAATAGTCGGAGATCCGGAAGAACCACTGCGTCAGCTCGCGCCGCTCGACCTCGGCGCCCGAGCGCCAGCCCTTGCCGTCGATGACCTGCTCATTGGCCAGAACGGTCATGTCGACCGGATCCCAGTTGACCACCGCCTCCTTGCGGTAGACCAGCCCTTTTTCAAGGAAATCCAGAAACAGCGCCTGCTGCTGGCCATAGTATTCGGGATCGCAGGTGGCGAACATGCGCGACCAGTCCAGACCAAAGCCCAGCGGCTTCATCTGGCCCACCATCGTGTCGATGTTGGCATAGGTCCAGTCCTTGGGGTGGCCGCCGCTGGCCATCGCCGCGTTCTCGGCGGGCATGCCAAAGGCGTCAAAGCCCATCGGGTGCAGGACATTATGCCCGGTGGCGATCTTGTAGCGCGCGATCACGTCGCCCATCGTGTAGTTGCGCACATGGCCGATGTGGATGCGCCCCGAGGGGTAGGGGAACATTTCCAGCACGTAGTATTTCGGCTTGTCGTCCGAGCGGCGCGCGGTGAACACGCCCGCCTGTTCCCAGGCCTGCTGCCATTTCGGTTCGATTTCGGCGGCGGAATAGCGCGACATGGGCGGTGTCCCTTTGAAAACTGGCTTTGCGCGGTGATAGGGCGCGGATCGCCCATGGTCCAGAGGGGCCAGTGAAAAATGCGGCTCTGGGCAGGGCGGTTCGTGCATGTATAAGGGAACCGGGATTTGGGCAGTCAGGACGGATTTGAGTATGGATATTCTTTTCATTCACCAGAATTTTCCGGGGCAGTACAAGCATCTGGCCCCCGCGCTGGCCAAGGCGGGCCATCGGTGCATCGCGCTGACCCTGCGGGTGAAGGAGGCGACGACTTGGAACGGGGTGCGGGTGATCCCCTATGCGGTAAAGCGCGGATCGGGACAGAACGTGCATCCGTGGGTCGTGGATTTCGAGACCAAGGTGGTCCGGGCCGAGGCATGCTTTGCCGCCGCGCGGCAGTTGCGCGAGCAGGGGTTCACCCCCGATATCATCGTGGCGCATCCGGGCTGGGGCGAATCGATGTTCCTGCGCGATGTCTGGCCGTCGGCGCGGATCGGCCTGTACCAGGAGCTGTATCACCGCGCGACATGGCCGCATCTGAATTTCGATCCCGAGTTCGAAAAGGGCGATCCCGACGCCGGGCTGCTGCGGATCCGGTTGAAGAACCTGAACAATCTGGTGCATCTGCCGGTCGGCGACATGGGAATCAGCCCGACCGAGTTTCAGGCCAACACCTTTCCCAGCCCCTATCGCGAAAAGATCAGCGTGATCCACGACGGCATCCATACCGATCAGGTGGTGCCCAATGCGGATGCGGTGCTGGAACTGCCCGACGGGTCGAAGGTGACGCGCAACGACGAGGTGATCACCTTCGTCAACCGCAACCTCGAGCCTTACCGGGGCTATCACATCTTCATGCGGGCCTTGCCGCAGCTGCTGAAGGAGCGGCCGAACGCGCAGGTGCTGATCGTCGGCGGCGACGAGGTCAGCTATGGCTCCAGCCCGCCCAAGGGGCAGACGTGGAAGCAGATTTTCATCGACGAGGTGCGCGGCAAGATCTCGACGCCCAACTGGAGCCGGGTGCATTTCCTGGGGCGCATCCCCTATGACCAGTTCCTGAGCCTGCTGCAGGTCAGCCGGGTGCATGTCTACCTGACCTATCCGTTCGTGCTGTCGTGGTCGCTGTTCGAGGCGATGAGCGTGGGCGCGGCGATTGTCGCCAGCGATACCGGCCCGCTGCACGAGGCGATCACACCGGGCAAGACCGGCGATCTGGTGGATTTCTTTGATGGCGATGCGCTGGTCGCGCAGGTCAGCGCGCTGCTGGACGATCCCGAGCGGCGCGCGGCCTATGGCGGGGCGGCGCGCGACTTTGTGCGCAGCAATTACGATCTGTCGACGATCTGCCTGCCGCGCCAGATGGACTGGATCAATCGTCTGGCGGCCTGCAAGCCGGGGCAGATCGGCGAATGATGCTGCCGCGCGCCCTGGCGCGCCGCCCGGATCAGAACCGTGCGTCGGCGATGCGCAGTTCGCGGGCGCGGGCCAGGATTGCATCCTCGACCGCGGTGCGGGTGCCGGCGGCCACGGCGCGCCCGCCGCGGGTTTGCAGCGCCACCGCCAGGCTGCGTGCGTCCAGCGCCGGATCCTTGATGTGCACGGTCGCGCGATAGCTGCTGCCGCCGCCGGGGGGCGTGCCATATCCAAAGACGATCACGCCCGAAAACGGATCGACCGACTGCACCGGCATGAAGCTGAGCACATCGAGAGAGGCGTTCCACAGGTAGCGGTTCACCGACACTTCGACATCGGGGTCGGAGCTGCGGAAAATGTCCCAGATGTTGCTGCCTTGGCCCATTGCATTCGGCCCGTAAGTGGGCATGCCCGCGCTGTCGAGTGCGAAAGGTCCGTCATCCTGCGCTTCGGTGCCCGGGCCTCCGCCCAGACCGCTGCCCGACCCCCCGCCCAGGCTGCCGCCAAACCCGCCACAGGCAGCCAGCGAGGCAATCGCCAGCCCTGCGATGGCGCCCCGGGCATAGGTGAATCTGATCGCGCGCGTATCGGTCATGGTGCGAAGTGCCCCCTGAAAAACTGTAAACCCGTCCTACCCAAGCCACAGGGCGCGGGCAAGGGGTTAGTTCCCGCGCGGGAAAGCGTGGCGCGGCCAAGGATCGGGGCGAAAAGCGGACTGTGGCAAACCTGCACCATTCTGCGCGGCAATGGATCGGGGCCGGTCAGCCGTGCTTGCCAACACACCCCCAAAAGAGCGAGAGACTACGGCATACCCAAATCGGATTCCCCGTTTTGGGGCGCATGACTGAAAAACCGAGGGAACAACGATGAAAAACATCATTCTCGCAACGACCGCGCTGGTTGCCACCGCAGGCCTGGCAGCCGCCGACGTTTCGATCAGCGGCTATGGCCGTTTTGGCGCCGTTTACAGCGACAACGCCGATGAATTTGAAACTGCAAGCCGTCTGCGTCTGCAGTTTGACGCGACTGCAGAAACCGACAGCGGCATTGTGTTTGGCGTTCGCCAGCGCTTTCAGGCTGAAGAGAACGGTGCGGGCACCGGCGGTAACGGCGCACGCTTCTACATGACCACCAACGGCTTCACGCTGGCGATGGGTAACATCATCGGTGCTGTCGAAGCTGCTCCCAACCTGTACCTGCCGACCGCTTCGGCTGGGGTTGGCCTGGAAGGCAACGGCTTCTACTCGGTGGCAGCCTCAACCTCGTCGAACGGTGGTCGTTGGACTGCTTACAGCTCGGGCGGTGCCGGTGCACAAGAAGGCGTTGAAATCCTGTACAGCATGAACGGCTTTGGCGTTCACCTGCACAGCACCGATGGCGGCACCCCGGCGACCAAGTCGATGGGTATCGGCGCGAACTACACCTTCTCGGGCTACAAGGTTGCCTTGGCTTACGAAGACTGGGACAACGGTGACGAAACCCTGTTCGTCAGCGGTGGCGGCAAGGTCGGCCAGATCGACGCAGCAATTGCTTATGCAAAGACTGAAGTTGGTGGCGTTGAAGCCGACAAGTTGTCGATCAAAGGCAAATATGACTTTGGCACTGGCCTGTCGGCATACGCGTTCGTTGCGTCGGAAGACAACGACATCGGCGAAAGCTTTGGTCTGGGCGCGTCCTATGATCTGGGCGGTGGCGTGTCGCTGGAAGGCGGCGTGACAGCTGCAGAAAACGGCACCAGCGCAGCTGCGGCTGACGACACGATCGTTTCGCTGGGTGCATTCTTCAAGTTCTGATCGGAACCGAAGATTTTATCCGGAAAGGGCAGGTCGCTTGACCTGCCCTTTTCTTTTTGCGCATTCAGGTGTTTCTTGGCGCCGAACAGGCAGGAGGCACGACCATGGGTCTGAACGATATTCGCGAGCGCATCGGCAAGGCCGAGGCCAAGGCCGGGCGCGACCCCGGCAGCGTGACGCTGATCGCGGTCAGCAAGGTGCAGCCGCTGGCGCGGGTCGAGGCCGTTCTGGAGCAGGGGCACAGGTGTTTCGGCGAAAACAAGGTGCAGGAGGCGGCGGGCAAATGGCCCGGTTTCCGCGAAAGGTTCGACGGGATCGACCTGCATCTGATCGGACCCTTGCAGACCAACAAGGCGCGGCAGGCCCTTGGACTGTTCCAGGCCATCCATTCGGTCGACCGCCCCAAACTGGCGAAAACATTGGCCCGGCTGGCGCAGGAAGAGGGGCAGTGCCCCGATCTGTTCATCCAGGTCAACACCGGCGAAGAGCCGCAAAAGGCGGGCGTTCTGCCCGCCGATGCGGATGCGTTCGTGGCCGAATGTCAGGGCATGGACCTGCCGGTGCGCGGGCTGATGTGCATCCCGCCGTTGGACGAGGAGCCGTCGCTGCATTTCGCGCTGCTGGCCAAGATCGCCGTGCGCAACGGGCTGGACGGGTTGTCGATGGGCATGAGCAGCGATTTCGAAAGCGCCATAGCCCTGGGGGCCACCCATGTTCGGGTGGGCAGCGCGATATTCGGCGAGCGAGCCGCGCCCGAGGGGTGATCAGGGCACGATCAGCCGGGTTTCATACCGGATATGCCGCGCGATCCACAGCAGGTGATCGCGGCGAAAGGCGATGCAGCCCTCGGTCGGGAAACCCGGCCTGCGCCATTGGTGGATGAAGATGGCCGAGCCGCGCCCGCGCACGGCGCTGGGCCAGTTCCAGTCGGTGATCAGGATCAGGTCATACAGCGGATCGGCCCGGCGCAGGGTTTCGTGACTGTGGGGATAGGGCGCGCGGACCATGAGGTTGTAATCCTCGTGCCCCGTGTCATCCGACCACAGATCGCCGGGCCGGATCGGCACCGCCCAGTCGGCGGGCCGCGCCATCCGGTCGGGACGATACAGCAGCCCCACGATGCGATGGGTGCCGCGCGGGGTTGCCCCGTCGCCCTCGGCCTTGGCGTCGGTCACCCCGCCACGCCCGATGGTGCAGGGGAATCGCCGCCCGAGAAACCGCAGATGGGTGGGGGTGAGGACAAGATCGGCAGGTTTCATGCGCGCGGCGGCAGATCTTGGAAACAGGGCAGGCCGTCGGCCACCATGTGAAAGGGCTGCGTGTCCTTCATGAAGATCGCCAGGCTTGGCCCCCCGTAGTCGGTGGCGGGATCATCCAGTGTCCCGATCTTGACGATCGTGACAGGGCGCGAGGGCAGCAGCGTCGTCAGATGCGTGCCGCAGGTGCCGCAGAACTGCCGGGTGCGGGCGTCGGGGATATCCGAGCGGGTGAAGGTTCTTGGTGTGCCTTTGGTGATCCTGAACCCGTCATTCGGCACCGCCATGAAGAAATTCGGCCCGCCGCCGCTGAGGTACTGGCATTCGCGGCAATGGCATTGCGCCTTCATCACCGGCTTTCCGGTGACTTCGTACTGCACCTCGCCGCAGTAGCATCTGCCTTTCATCGTCATCCTCCCTGTTACAGTAAATGCCCCGATTTTGCGGCCTTGGTGGCCAGATAGGCACGGTTGTGGGCGGTTTCGCCCAGGATCAGCGGCACGCGCTCGGTCACGGTCAGCCCGTGTTTCTGCATCATCGCGATCTTGCGCGGGTTGTTGGTCAGCAGGCGGATCGCGCCGAATCCCATCGAGGTGAGGATCTCCGCGCCCAGGCGAAAGTCACGTTCGTCATCCTCGAACCCCAGGCGGTGGTTGGCCTCGACCGTGTCAAAGCCCTGATCCTGAAGCGAGTAGGCGCGCATCTTGTTGGCAAGGCCGATGCCGCGCCCTTCTTGATTGAGGTACAGCAGCACGCCCGCCCCGGCCTGCCCCATCTGCGCCAGCGCGCCGCGCAGTTGCGGGCCGCAATCGCATTTCAGGCTGCCCAGCACATCGCCGGTAAAGCAGGCGGAATGCAGCCGCGCCAGAACGGGCGTGTCGCGGGGCGGGTGGCCGATTTCAAAGGCATAATGCTCTTCGCTGCCGTCACCGGGGCGGAAAATGTGCAGGCGACCGGCCTCGGATGCCTCGACGGGCAGGCGGGCGCTGACCACCGGGTTGGGCTGTGGCGACTGCGCCAGAAGCGGGGTGACCAGCGGTGCGGGCAGGGCGGTCAGTCCGTTGTTGGCGGCAAAGGCAGACGCATCGGGCAGGTCCAGCACAAGCGCGGCCGGCAGCAGGCGGGCGGTTTTCGTCACGTCGAGGGCGAGGCGGTGCAGGTCGGCAGCCCCGTCGCGCAGGGTGGTGAAAGGCCCCTTCATCGGCATCGCAAGATCATCGGCCGGGTCGGCCACCGCCAGCACCCAATCAAGCGTGGCATCGCGGGGCAGGGCGATGCGGGCCAGATCGCCGTCATAGGCACGCGCCTTGAGAGTGCCGGCCCGGCGCGCGGTGATGGCCAGAACCGGCTGGCCCGCCATGGCGGCCAGACCGGCCAGCCGGTCCTTTGTCACCGTTTCGGCGGCCAGCACCAGCGCGCCGCGCGCCCCATCCGTCAGCACGACCGGCACGCCCATGCGCAGATCAGCGCGGGCGCGCGACAGCAGTTCGGGCGGGGTGGGGGCAAAGCGCATGCGGTGTCCTTTTTCTATTTCCTTAGTCCCTTCGTGACCAATTTGAAACATATGCCGCGGCAGGTACACGTCCACGTGAGAGGATTGCAGCATTTCTTGTCGCGGCGGCGGGTCGCGCTCATGTGACAGGCTGGTGACAGACAAGGAGGCCGTAACCATGGCGCAGCTCAAGAAAATACTGCTGGTGGATGACGACGAGGATCTGCGCGAGGCGCTGAGCGAGCAATTGGTGATGACCGAGGATTTCGATGTCTTCGAAGCGGGCAACGGGACCGAGGCGATGCAGAAGGCCAAGGAGGCGCTGTATGACCTGGTGATCCTGGATGTCGGGTTGCCGGATACCGACGGGCGCGAATTGTGCCGGCTGATGCGCAAGCAGGGCGTCAAGGCGCCGATTCTGATGCTGACCGGGCATGACAGCGACGCCGACACGATCCTTGGGCTGGATGCCGGGGCAAATGACTATGTGACCAAACCGTTCAAGTTTCCGGTGCTGTTGGCACGAATCCGCGCACAGCTGCGCCAGCACGAGCAATCCGAGGACGCGGTGTTCCAGCTTGGGCCATACACGTTCAAGCCGGCGATGAAGATGCTGATCACCGAGGATGACCGCAAGATCCGCCTGACCGAGAAAGAGACCAACATATTGAAATATCTCTATCGTTCGGCCGATGGGGTGGTGGCGCGCGACGTGCTGCTGCACGAGGTGTGGGGGTACAATGCCGGGGTCACGACCCACACGCTGGAGACGCATATCTATCGCCTGCGCCAGAAGATCGAACCCGATCCGTCGAACGCGCGCCTTCTTGTGACGGAATCCGGCGGGTATCGGCTGGTTGCGTAAATACTTGTGATGCAGCCTGATCTGGATCAATGTATAGTAAAGTATACAAGTTAAGATTACACCTATCCCGCGCATATCCGGGTTATGATATGCACCTCCCTGTTGGACTTGGCCCGGGCTTTTGCCCGGGCTTTTTTTGTCTGAAACGGTCCTGCACAAACCATGCACCACGCCTGCACAAACCATGCGCACGCCGGAGTCGGGCCGCGTTAACCTTTGCCGGGCAGGATGGGCGGGAGAAACAGGAGGCCCGGCATGGCGAAAATGACCCGCAAGCAGACAGAATATTACGGCTACATGAAGACGATCATGGAGCAGTTGGAATGGGACCTGCATGACACGATCTGGCACAGCCGTCGTGTGCCCCCGGCCTGGGCCGAGATCGCGAACACACGCTATGCAGGAAAGAAGACCCGCGTGACACTGTTGGTCGAAGAGAACGTGGTGCGGTTCTTCAAATCCATGGGGACTGGGTATCAGGCCCGCATGAACGAGGTGTTGGCCGCGTGGATGTACGCCCGGTTGTCCGGCATCCTGAACGGTCAGGACACGGTGGCCGAGTTTCTGGACAATCAGGGCGACAGGCCGGGGTTCGGGTAGGCACGCCGGCGTCTGTCGATGCCGCGCGGCCGTCTGCCCTGCGCGCAGAAACGATGCGTTTCTGCGAAGCGGTTGGCAGGCATGCAAAAAATGGGTCCCTTCGCGATTTGTGTGGGTTAAGGCGCACTGG
>NZ_JBHUDD010000043.1:0-123373 GCF_042677865.1 Lacimonas salitolerans
CGTTCTCATCCTGATTGACGCTGGATTCTCAGCCTGTTTGTCGCGCGGCAGCATTGCGCCTGCACAGTCTCACCCTGCCCCACAGTGCCCGCCACATGCACAAATCCACCTGCAACAACTGCACGGCAATAGCCGATCCTGGCCTCGTATGCGCCGCCCGAGTGTATCCGCCTGATCCTCATGCTGTCTCCACCAATGCCACGAAAAAAGGCGGCGTTTGCACACCGCCTTTGTCAGGTATCACTCTGCAACCGCCCTAGCCGGCCGTCGCGCCCTCTTTCTTCTTGTCGGCATAGATCAGCAGCGGGCGGGCCTCGGAGGTCACCGCCTCTTCGTTCACCACGACCTCGCGCACCTCGGTCTGCCCGGGCAGTTCGAACATCGTGTCCAGCAGGATGTCCTCGAGGATCGAGCGCAGACCACGCGCGCCGGTCTTGCGCTTGATCGCGCGCTTGGCGATCGCGCTCAGCGCATCGTCGGTAAAGCTCAGCTGCACGTCTTCCAGTTCGAACAGCCGCTGATACTGCTTGACCAGCGCGTTCTTGGGCTGCGTCAGGATGGTGATCAGCGCGTCCTCGTCCAGATCCTCCAGCGTGGCGATCACCGGCAGGCGGCCGACGAATTCCGGGATCAGACCGAATTTCAGCAGATCCTCGGGCTCGAGCTCCTTGAAGGTCTCGCCGATCCCGGCCTCGGAATCGTCGCGCACATCGGCACCAAAGCCCATGGCGCTGCCCTTGCCGCGCTGCTTGATGATCCGGTCCAGACCGGCGAACGCCCCGCCGCAGATGAACAGGATGTTTGTCGTGTCCACCTGCAGGAACTCCTGCTGCGGATGCTTGCGCCCGCCCTGCGGCGGCACCGACGCGACGGTGCCCTCCATCAGCTTGAGCAGCGCCTGCTGCACGCCCTCGCCCGACACGTCGCGGGTGATCGACGGGTTTTCCGACTTGCGCGTGATCTTGTCGACCTCGTCGATATAGACGATGCCGCGCTGCGCGCGCTCGACATTGTATTCCGACGATTGCAGCAGTTTCAGAATGATGTTCTCGACGTCCTCGCCGACATACCCCGCCTCGGTCAGAGTGGTGGCATCGGCCATGGTAAAGGGCACGTCCAGAATCCGCGCCAGCGTCTGCGCCAGCAGCGTCTTGCCGCAGCCCGTGGGGCCGATCAGCAGGATGTTGGATTTCGACAGTTCGATATCGCTGGACTTGGCCGAGTGGTTCAGACGCTTGTAGTGGTTGTGCACGGCCACCGACAGCACCCGCTTTGCCATCGCCTGCCCGATCACGTAATCGTCCAGCACCTCGCAGATGTCGCGCGGTGTCGGCACACCGTCGGTCGATTTCAGCCCCGCGCTCTTGGTCTCTTCGCGGATGATGTCCATGCACAGCTCGACGCATTCGTCGCAGATGAACACCGTGGGGCCTGCGATCAGCTTGCGCACCTCATGCTGGCTCTTGCCGCAGAAGCTGCAATAGAGGGTGTTCTTGCTGTCGCCGCCGGAATTCGTCGCCATATCGTCCCTTTCAGGCCTCGTCCTGCATGTGCCGGCGCGGGGCCGGTGCCAAAGCGTTGGACGGTAGCCTAAAACAGCCGTCCCGCGCCCACAATGCGAAATTTGCGCCGCACCCCGACCGGGGGACGGCTAAACGTTTACTTGCCGTCTTCGTCACCAACAACGCGGTTCTCGACGATCTCGTCCAGATGGCCCCAGTCCTTGGCTTCTTCCGGGCTCATCCACTTGTCGCGGTCCAGCGCCTCGCGCACCGTGTCATAGTCCTGGCCCGAATGGCGCATGTACAGCTTGTACATCCGTTCCCGCGTGCGCTCGATGTGCTGGGCCGAAATCAGGATATCGGCCGCCGTGCCCTGCATCCCGCCCGAGGGCTGGTGCACCAGGAACTCGGCGTTGGGCAGCGAGAACCGCATCCCCTTGGCCCCGCCGATGGCGATCACCGACCCCATCGAGGCCGCAAGCCCGCACACCAGCGTCGACACCTTGGGTTTGATGTACTGCATCGTGTCATAGATGCTCATCCCCGCCACCACGGACCCGCCGGGGCTGTTGATGTACATGCTGATTTCCTTTGACGGGTTCTCCGCCTCAAGGTGCAGCAGCTGCGCGACGATCAGGCTGGACATGCCGTCATGCACCGGACCGTTCACGAAAATGATCCGCTCCTTCAGCAGGCGCGAGAAGATGTCGTAAGCTCGCTCGCCCCGGCTGGTCTGCTCCACCACCATGGGAACCAGCGTATTCATGTAGATATCAAGTGGATCTTTCATTTCCGCCCGCCTGCTTAATGTTTGTTTCCGATGATTAGCCGTCAGTTGTTAACCGAGTCTTAGTGGTGCGTCCAAGGGGCTGCAAGGGGCACCGGCCCGGCTTGTCGCCCGTTTGTCTTGGTCTAGCTCCCCACAGGCACAGAACAAGGCCCGCAAAGATGACAGACTTTCCCGCCACCCGCACCGCCGCGCTGGAGAAACTCCAGCAATTCCTGCCCCGCGCGGGGGCCGATTACGCCAAGCTGCGCAACTTCGACCACGGGGCCGGGCGTCACGACAACGTGTCCAGCCTGTCCCCCTACATCCGCCACCGCCTGCTGACCGAGGCCGAGGTGCTGCAGGCCGTGCTGGGCCGCCATTCACCCCGCGCCGCCGAGAAATTCATCGCCGAGGTGTTCTGGCGCACCTACTGGAAAGGCTGGCTGGAACTGCGCCCCTCTGTCTGGCTGGAATACCGCGCCGGGGTCACCCGCGCCTGGGACCGGGTGCAGGCCGAATCCGGCCTGCGCGCCGCGTGGGAGGATGCGTGCCTTGGCCGCACCGGCATCGACTGTTTCGACGCCTGGGCGCAGGAGCTGGTGCAGACCGGGTACCTGCACAACCACGCGCGGATGTGGTTCGCCTCGATCTGGGTCTTCACCCTGCGCCTGCCGTGGGAACTGGGGGCCGATTTCTTCCTGCGCCATCTTCTGGATGGCGATCCGGCCTCCAACACGCTGGGCTGGCGCTGGGTCGCGGGCATCCAGACCAAGGGCAAGACCTATCTGGCGCGGGCCGACAACATCGCCAGATACACCGGGCAGCGGTTCACCACGCAGGGCCTCGCCCCCAGCGCCCCGCCGCTGGACAGCGCCCCACACCCGGCGCCCCTGCCCGCGCCCACCGGCGACGTCGTGGCCTACGACCGCCCCACCGCCCTGATCCTGCACGAGGACGACCTCAGCCCCGGTTTCCTCTTCGATCGCGGCCTGGCCCCCGTTGCCACTGCGCTGGTGCAGGCCAGCGCCGGGCGCAGCCCTTTGGCGGTGTCCGACGCCGTGCACCGGTTCACCACCGGCGCGCTGGCGGATGTGCAGGCGCGCTGGGGTGACAGGCTTGGCCCGGTCACCATGATCGACAACGCCACCGACCTGCGCGCCTGGGCCGAGGGCACGGGGGCCGACCAGATCGTCACCCCCCACGCGCCCACCGGCCGCATGGCCGAGATGCTGACCGGTCTTGCCGCCGATCAGCCGCTGGCCCGCGTCCTGCGCGATTTCGACGCCCGCGCATGGCCCCACGCCACCCACGGCTTCTTCAGGTTCAAGGCACGCATCCCCGACTTTCTGGCCGCCTCCGGGCTGCGCGCGCGTTAACAAAACTCACGTTCCCGTGTGTGCATGGTCGGTGCATGGTCCGTGCATGGGCGGCACATCGGGATTTCTTGCAAATGCCGCAGTCCTTACCTATACGCCCGTTCATGCTGGACACCGCCACAAACCGCCCCGATCTGCCGCCCGAAATCGCGCGGCGCCGCACCTTTGCGATCATCTCGCATCCCGATGCGGGCAAGACCACCCTGACCGAGAAATTCCTGCTCTATGGCGGTGCCATCCAGATGGCCGGACAGGTCCGCGCCAAGGGCGAGGCCCGGCGCACCCGCAGCGATTTCATGCAGATGGAAAAGGACCGGGGCATCTCGGTCTCTGCCTCGGCAATGTCGTTCGATTTCAAGCAGTTCCGCTTCAATCTTGTGGACACACCCGGCCACTCGGATTTTTCCGAAGACACCTATCGCACCCTTACGGCGGTGGATGCGGCGATCATGGTGATCGACGGGGCCAAGGGCGTGGAAAGCCAGACGCAAAAGCTGTTCGAGGTCTGCCGCCTGCGCGACCTGCCGATCCTGACATTCTGCAACAAGATGGACCGCGAAAGCCGCGACACCTTTGACATCATTGACGAAATTCAGGAAAACCTTGCCATCGACGTGACCCCGGCAAGCTGGCCCATCGGCATGGGCCGCGATTTCCTGGGCTGCTACGACATGCTCAACGACCGGCTGGAACTGATGGACCGCGCCGACCGCAACAAGGTGGCGGAATCCATCCAGATCAAGGGGTTGCACGACCCCGAACTGGCCAAACACATCCCCGCCCACCTGCTGGAAAAGCTGCGCGAAGAGGTCGAAATGGCCCGCGAGCTGCTGCCCGAGCTCAACCCCCAATCGGTGGTCGAGGGGCACATGACGCCGATCTGGTTCGGCTCGGCCATCAACTCCTTCGGGGTCAAGGAACTGATGGAAGGCATCGCCACCTACGGCCCCGAACCCCAGCCGCAGCGCGCCCAGCCTCGTCAGATTTTGCCAGAAGAAACAAACGTTTCCGGCTTTGTCTTCAAGGTTCAGGCCAACATGGACCCCAAGCACCGGGATCGTGTCGCCTTCGTCCGCCTCGCCTCGGGGCATTTCAAGCGCGGCATGAAACTGACCCATGTGCGCAGCAAGAAGGCGATGACCGTCTCCAGCCCGGTGATGTTCCTGGCCTCGGATCGCGAACTGGCCGAAGAAGGCTGGGCCGGCGACATCATCGGCATCCCCAACCACGGCCAGCTGCGCATCGGCGACACATTAACCGAAGGTGAAGCTTTGCGTGTTACCGGTATTCCCAGCTTTGCGCCGGAGCTGTTGCAGACCTGCCGCGCGGGTGATCCGATGAAGGCCAAGCATCTGGAAAAGGCCCTGATGCAATTCGCCGAGGAAGGCGCCGCAAAGGTGTTCAAACCCTCCTTCGGCTCGGGCTTTATCGTCGGCGTCGTCGGTGCCTTGCAATTCGAGGTGCTGGCCAGCCGGATCGAGCTTGAATACGGCCTGCCCGTCCGGTTCGAATCGTCGCAATTCACCAGCGCCCGCTGGGTCACCGGTCCGAAAGAGGCTGTGGATAAATTCGTCGCTGCCAACAAGCAGCACATCGCAACGGACAACGATTCCGACATCGTGTACCTGACACGCCTGCAATGGGATATCGACCGCATCGGGCGCGATTATCCAGATGTGGCGCTGTCGGCGACCAAGGAAATGATGGTCTGACGTGGCCCTGCAAAACCGCGTCCTGCCCAGTGGCGACATCGTGGCGCATCCCGCGCGCGGCACGCTCATGGGCAATCGCGGCATCCTGCACGACGCGCAGCGCCGTCTTGGAACGGCTAGCTGGCGGCATCCGCACTGGATCTACTGCCGCTTGCACTTCAAGGACCGCCACCGACAGGTGATGCAGCCCGGTGCCTATACCGAGTTGTTTTTTCTGGACGAATCCGTAGCCCTTGCCGCCGGTCACCGCCCCTGTGCCGAATGCAACCGCCCGGCCTACACCCGCTTTCGCGCGCTGTGGGAGCAGGTGCACGGCCCCACCGCCAGTGCCGCCGATCTGGACCGCGCCCTGCACCGCGCCCGCGTGACAAGAACCCGGCAGCAGATGCGTCACGAAAGCGATGCCGCGACGCTGCCCGCAGGCACCTTCATCCTGCACGAAGGTCAGCCGCACCTTGTGGCAGACAGGCAAATTTACCATTACACACCAGATGGTTACAGACCAGAAGCCACCAAACCCACCGGCCCCGTGACCGTCCTGACACCGCGACCCACGGTTGCTCTCCTTGCCGCAGGCTACTGGCCCGTGATGCACCCCAACGCAGGTTGATCCATGTCCGACATTCCCCGCAGCCTCGTCGCTCAACTGCTTGATGTCTCACCCGAAACCCTGCCCGCAGGCGACCTGCCCGCCGATCGCCTGGCACACCACCTGCTGACCTACCTGCGCGACACCGCCGCCGACGACCCGTCGGAACAGGCGCTGCGCACCCATCCGCAGGCCTGGGCCATGGCGCTCACCGACCGGCTATGCGCCGACCATCCCGACACCGGGCTTGACCTGACCCTCGCGGCCCTGCCGCTCTGTGACAGCCCCGACGATGTGGCCATGCTCGCCGCCGGCCCGCTGGAGGACTTGCTGGCCACCCACGGACCGGCCCTGATCGACCGGATCGAAACCCTTGGCCCCACCACACCTCGCCTGCGCTTTGCCCTGTCCGGCACATGGCCCGACCGGATCAACCCGCTGGTCTGGGCCCGGGTGCAGGCCGCGCGCGACCCCGGCCCCGATCTGGATGCGGGCGACCCGCTGCCGCCTGCCTGACGCCTCTTGCGCGCGCCACGACCGCGGGCCATCCTGTCCGCCATGAAGCGTGCCAGTCCCACCTATCCCGGCGGTTTTCCGGCGATCCTTGAGCAGATGGAGCGTCGCCGCGACCCGCTGGTTTTTGGACCGGGCGAGGCGCTGCCGCCGCTGGGCGTGGATCTGCAACCTCTCAAGGCCAACCGCGTCGATGGGCGCGCGCCCGAGGTTGCAGACTCCCGCAGCTCTTATGCACGCAAGTTCAAAGAGTTGGCAGGCGACTTTCATACGCTACCTGAACTTCTGCGCCTGCATGGCCTGCTGATCGCCAACCTGCGCCGCCGCAACCAGCCCGCTCATTGTGCCGCGCTGTTCCAACGCCTTTGGGCCGAGGAATCCGACTACCTGCTGGCCCGGCTTGATGCGCGCTGGATGGTCTCGGCCATCACCACGTTCGGCGATCACGGCGCGACAGAAACCCAGCGCCGGCTGGGCCAGTCCCTGACCGTCCTGTTCAGCATGATGAAGCTCTATGAAACAGAGCGTCTGTATTCCGGCCACAAACCCGATCAGGCCTTCGATGTCGGGAAAAAGTCAGCCAAGCGCCTGCCGATGGAAATGGACGCTTATGCGCTGGCGGGCGGCGGGCTGGACGTGAACCTGCTGGGCCGGTTGTGGCAGGATGCGAGCGCAGACCCGGTGATCGCCCCGCTGGCCCATCACCTGCTGGACCTGCTGATCCACGATCCAGGCGGTATCTTTCGCCGGTTGCGCCTGATGCGGGCGCAGCGCGAAAAGCAACTGGCAGCCGAGGGGCTGTCCAAACGGCGCGCCCCGGCGGATCAGCCCGAGGTCGCCGCACCCGTGCCCCTGCCGGTCAAGACCGATCCGGCCACCATCCGCTGGGGCACCGTGACCCTGACCAACGCGCCCCTGCCACGCATCGCCCACTTTGCCGCGCATCACCTGTCATTGGGCGCGGCCCGGGTGACGGTCTTTCTTGACACACCCGATCCGCAAACCGCTGATTTTCTGTCACAAAACCCGGATGTGCAGGTCATCACCTGCGACACCGACTGGTGGGCGGGCCAGAAAAAGCCACGCATGAAGGCGCATCAGATGCGGCAGGCCTGGGTCGCCACGCAATGCTACAACGCGACCGATCTGGATTGGCTGGCCCATATAGATGTCGATGAATTCCTTTTGCCCGACGCACCCTTGGCCGATCTGCTGGCTGCCGCCCCGCCCGATCAGGCCGCGCTGCTGATTCCGCCCGTTGAGATGCTGGCGGGCAGCACGCCCGAGATGTTCAAGACCACGCCGCGCATGGCGGGTCATGACAAGACGACCTTGCCCGAGGTCTACCCCACCTTCGGCACCCATCTGCGCGGCGGCTTCGTCAGCCATCTTGAGGGCAAGCTGATCGCCCGCACCGGCATTCCGGGGCTGCGCATGGGTCTGCACACGCTGTCGCATGATGGCGCGCCGGTGGGCAACCGCCTGCGCGTCAACGATATTCTGCTGGGCCACGCCCATGCCCCCGATTGGGACACGTTCCGACAGCATCTGGACTTCCGCCTGACGCGCGGCAGCTATCGCAAGGCCGACCGCGAGGCGTTCAAGCTGCGCGATGTGCTGGATTTTCTGATCGAGACCGAGGGCGAAACCGGCCTGCGCGCCTTTTTCGACGAGGTCTGCGCCGCCACGCCGGCCCTGATGGAACGCCTTCGCGCGCGCGGCATGCTGATCGAACGCCCACTGAATCTGGACGCCGCCGTGGCGCAGCATTTTGGCCCGTTGCCGGAACGTGCGCCATGACCACCTGGGGAATCGTCGCCACGATCAAGGCCCCGGTGCGCGAGGTGCTGAACTTTGCCGCGCATCATCTGGATCTGGGCGCGCATCGGCTGTTCATCTACCTTGACGATGACAATGGCGCTGCCTTTGACGCGCTCAAAAGCCACCCCAAATGCCGGCCCATGCTGACCGATGCGGCCTATTGGCAGAAACTGGGGATGAAACGCCGGGTCAAACACCAGTCGCGCCAGTTCGAAAACGCCCGCCACGCCTATGGCCGTGCCACCGGGCAGGTTGACTGGCTGGCGCATATCGACGTGGATGAGTTCCTGTGGCCTGACCTGCCCTTGGCGGATCAACTGGCAGCCTTGTCACCCGACTGCATGGGCGCGCGCCTCCCCGTGGCCGAGGCGCTGGCGGGCGACGGCCCGGTGACGCATTTCAAGACCTGCACCGCCGACCGGGCCACGCGCGACCGTCAGACCGCCGCGATCTGGCCCGACTACGGCGCACATCTGAACGGCGGCTTCCTGTCCCATGTCGCGGGCAAGATGATCTATCGCACCGGGATCGAGGGGCTGAAGGTGCAGATCCACAACATCTGGGTGCATGACGCGATGAACCCCGGCGAGGTGCGCTTGCGCGACACCACCTTGCTGCACATGCACGCCGAAAGCTGGCAGGCGTTTCGCGCCGCACTCGACTACCGGCTGGACAAGGGGTCGTACCGGGCCGAGCTGAAACCTGGGCAAAAAGGCGGGCTGACCTTGCACGATCTGTTCCAGACCCTGCGCGCCGAGGGCGGCGAACAGGCGGTTCGCCGCTTCTACGATCAGGTCTGCACCGCCCATCCCGAACTGCTGGACAGCCTGTGCACTCACGGCCTGTTGCGCAGTCATGCGCTGGATCTTGACGCCAAACGCGCCCGGCACTTTCCGCGCATTGATACCGATTAGGAGACAATCTGCCGAAATCCGCGCGATTTACCCCATGGTCCTTGATGCAGCGGCGAATCCGCTCACGCCTGCATTGACCACGCTGGCCCTTTGCGTTACTTGCGCGCACACGGGGTTGCTACGCGAAAAACCGCGGGGCCATACGGGCCTGACCCTGAACAGATGTACGGGCCATGATGTGTCCGTAATGAACGGATACCCATGACGAAGTTTTCCGACCTCAATCTCGATCCCAAAGTTCTCAAGGCCATCGACGAAGCTGGCTATGAATCACCGACGCCGATTCAGGCCGGCGCGATTCCCCCCGCCCTGCAAGGGCGCGACGTTCTGGGGATCGCGCAGACCGGCACCGGCAAGACCGCCAGTTTCGTGCTGCCGATGATCACCCTGCTGGGCAAGGGCCGTGCACGCGCACGGATGCCACGCAGCCTGGTGCTGTGCCCGACACGCGAACTGGCCGCCCAGGTGGCCGAGAATTTCGACATCTACACCAAGCACATGAAGCTGACCAAGGCGCTGTTGATCGGCGGCGTAAGCTTCAAGGAACAGGATCAGTTGATCGACCGTGGCGTCGACGTTCTGATCGCCACCCCCGGCCGCCTGCTGGATCATTTCGAACGCGGCAAGCTGCTGCTGACCGGCGTGCAGATCATGGTGGTGGACGAGGCCGACCGGATGCTCGACATGGGGTTCATTCCCGATATCGAACGCATCTTCAGCCTGACACCCTTTACCCGCCAGACCCTGTTCTTCAGCGCGACCATGGCGCCCGAGATCGAGCGGATCACCAACACCTTCCTGTCCTCGCCCGAGCGGATCGAGGTGGCCCGTCAGGCCACTGCAGGCGAGAACATCAAGCAGGGCGTCGTGATGTTCAAACCCTCGCGCCGCGACCGCGAAGGCACCGAGAAACGCACCCTGCTGCGCGCGCTGATCGACGGCGAAGGCGATGCCTGCAAGAACGCCATCATCTTTTGCAACCGCAAGACCGATGTGGATGCCACCGCCAAGAGCCTGAAAAAATACGGCTACGACGCGGCGCCGATCCATGGCGACCTGGACCAGAGCACGCGCACGCGCACGCTGGACGGGTTCCGCGATGGCAGCCTGCGGTTTCTTGTGGCCTCGGATGTGGCCGCGCGGGGCCTCGACATTCCCGATGTCAGCCACGTGATCAACTTCGATGTGCCCAGCCATGCCGAGGATTACGTGCACCGGATCGGCCGCACGGGCCGCGCAGGCAAGAAGGGCACGACCCTGATGATCTGCACCCCGCGCGACGACAAGACATTCGCCGCGATCGAAAAGTTGGTACAATCGGAAATCCCCCGCCTGCCCAACCCTCTGGGCGATGCCGCCCCCCTGTCCGAAGAGCCGGTCAATGCGGACACGTCCGAAAAGGCCCCTGAAAAGACCGCCCGCGGCCCGCGCGTGTCGCGCAGCAAGAAAAAGCCCGAGGCAGAAGCCGAGACCGCAAAGCCGGTCGAGGCAAAACCGGTCGAGGCCAAACCCGAACCGGCCCGCACAGAGCGCGCGAAACCCGAGCAGGCTAAAGCAGAGCAACCCAAGGCCGAGCGCAGCCCGTCAGGGCGCAGCGGCGGTCGCGGGCGCGATGACAAGGTTGTCGGCATGGGCGATCATCTGCCCAGCTTCATTGCACTCAGCTTTGAAGAGCGGCGCACCGGCTGACAGCCCGGTCATTTCATCGATGCACCCGACAAAAAAGGCCCCTTGCGGGGCCTTTTTTCGTTTCAGCGTCAAGAACCGGCCTCACTCCAGACGGCTGATGATCACCGTCACCTCGGCCTTCTTGCCGATCTCGTCCTGGCAGGTCTTGCGGGCCACGCGCTTGATGCCTTCGTCCAGCTTGTCATCATCGGCGCGGATCTTGGTGCCCGCACTCTGGACGAACTGGTCGATGTCGGCCTCCAGCACATCGACCAGCGCGGCATTGGACGTACCGATCTCGGGCAGGCCCTTGATCTCGACCCAGGGTTCCCCCAGCGCCTCGTTTTCCTCGTCCATGATGACGGACACGACGATATGGCCGTTCATTGCCATACGCAGACGGTCACGCACGATCCCGTCCAGCGCGCCGATCTTGACCGACCCATCCAGATAGGTGCGCCCGGTTTCGACATAGCCCGCGACCTGCGGCGCATTGCCCGACAGCGACACCATGGTGCCGTTGACCGCCACGATGGCTTGCGTGCCGTTGGTCTGCGCCAGCTTGGCATGTTCGCGCAGGTGGCGATGCTCGCCATGCATGGGGATCACCATCTGCGGCTTCATCAGCTCGTGCATCGTGGTCAGGTCTGGGCGGTTGGCATGGCCCGACACGTGATAGCGCCCGCCGCTGTCATCCACCACATCCACGCCGATTTCCGAGAACTGGTTGATGATGCGGATCACCCCACGCTCGTTGCCCGGAATGGTCTTGGACGAGAACAGGAACAGATCGCCCTCTTTCAGCTTCATGCCCATGTACTTGCCATTGGCCAGTTGCGCGCTGGCGGCGCGGCGTTCACCCTGGCTGCCGGTGACCAGCAGCATGACGTTTTCGCGCGGCAATTGCGCAGCATCCTCGGGGCTGATGACCTGCGGAAAATCGCCCAACACGCCGGTGGTCACCGACGCCTCTATCATCCGGCGCATCGCACGCCCCATCAGGCAGATCGACCGCCCCGCCCGCTCCCCCGCCTGCGCCAGTGTTTTCACCCGCGCCACGTTGCTGGCGAATGTCGTGGCCACGACCATGCCGCTGGCTTCGGAAATCAGCGCCTCGAGGTTGTCGGCGATATCGGATTCCGACCGGCCCGGATCGGGCGAGAACACGTTGGTTGAATCGCACACCAGCGCCTTGATGCCGGGCTTGGCAACATCCGCCCAGACCTCGGGGGTCCACGCCTCGCCCACGATCGGGGTGCGGTCCAGCTTGAAATCGCCGGTATGCACGACGCGCCCGTCGGGCGTGTCGATCACCAGCGCGCTGGTTTCGGGAATGGAATGCGAGATCGGCAGGAACCCCACGGTGAACGGCCCGGCGGTGGTGGTTTCAGGCCAGGGCGACACGGTGCGCACGGTCTTGTCCGAGTGGCCATGCTCGGCCATCTTGCCGCGCGCGATATTCGCGGTGAACGCGCGGCAATAGATCGGCGCGCCAAGACGCTCGTAGAGGTGCCCCACAGCTCCCACGTGATCCTCGTGCGCGTGGGTGATGAAGATCGCCTCGATCTGGTTGCGCCGTTCCTCAAGCCAGGCGATGTCGGGCAGGATCAGGTCCACCCCCGGCGTGCCGTCCATATCGGGAAATGTCACGCCCAGATCGACGACGATCAGCCGTTCCTTGCCCTCGGCCCCGTATCCGTAGACGTAACAGTTCATCCCCACTTCCCCGGCACCGCCAAGGGGAAGGTAAATCAGTTTCTCGCGGCTCATATGCTGCCCTGTTCCTTGTTATAACTGTGAATCACGGTCAGACCGTGCATTGTCAGATCTTCCTCGATGCTGTCGAACAGGTTCTCGGCCTGTGCAAACAGCGGGGCCAGCCCGCCGGTGCCGATCACCTTCATCGGGCGGCCGTATTCGGCCTTGATGCGGGCGGTGATCCCTTCGACCAGCCCGGTATAGCCCCAGAACACGCCCGATTGGATACAGGCCACCGTGTTGGTGCCGATCACATGCTCGGGCTGCGTAATGTCCACATGCGGCAATGCCGCTGCGCCCATATGTAGCGCCTCAAGGCTCAGGTTCACCCCCGGGGCGATCACCCCGCCCACATAGGCGCCATCCTCGGCCACCACGTCAAACGTGGTGNACGATCAGGTCGCCGCCATGCCGGTCGAACCCGCCTGCGGTATTCACCAGCCGGTCCGGTCCCACCGTCGTGCCCGCGTCCACACGCGGTGCCACCGGCAGCGCGCATTCCGGCTTTCCCACGACCAGCGGGCGGCAGCCAAAGAACCGGTCGGCAAAGACCCGCAGGTTCCACACCACGCGCGGCACGGTCGAGCTGATGATGACATCGGTGATCTTCGTCTCGATGCCATAATGCTGTATCAGCGTATGAAACCAGGTGAAATAGGCATCCGCCGTGCGCGCATGATGGGTCGAGGTGCGCAGCGTGCACAGCGACCGCGAACCGTCCCAGATGGTGAACACGGTATTCGTATTGCCGCAATCAATCGCCAGAAGCATCGGTGCCCCCTTCAAAGAATATGTCCGCCGCCGGGATCGCCATCCGGCCCTGCGCCGTCACAAGCACCAGATTGCCGGTATCGTCAATCGTCTCGAACCGCCCCTCCATGGTGCTGCGCAGGGTGCGGGCGATCACATCTTCGCCCAGCCGCGCGGCGCGGGCCAGCCAGGCCTCGCGGATCGGGGCAAAACCATCGGCGTCGAACTGCGCCTTGCGGGTGGCGAACGCGGCGGCCAGAAGGTCCAGGCACTCTTCGGGCGTCACCGCGATGCCGGTTTCCGTCATCAACGCAACGGGGCGCAGCGCGCCGGGTTCCACCGTCGCCGCCTCGGGCACTTCGCGCAGGTTGACGCCGATGCCGATGGCCAGATGCGCCACCCCGGTGCCAACGCCTGTGCTTTCCAGCAGGATACCGGCCAGCTTGCCACCGTTCAGCAGCACGTCATTTGGCCATTTCAGCTCAAAGGCCTGCGGCCTGCCGGTCACCGCGCAGCAGGCATCGTGCAGGGCCAGCGCCGCCACGAAGGACAGCAGCGCCACATGCCCCGGTGGCCCCTCGGGGCGCAGCACCAGCGTGCCGGCAAAGTTCCCGCCCGGATCACGCCAGGGCCGCCCGCGTCGTCCGCGCCCCTGGGTCTGGCGCAGGCCAAGTATCCACTCCGGCCCGGTCAGGGTGGGAGCGATCCGCACGGCCTCGGCATTGGTGCTGTCGACCTCGGCCAACACGCGGCGGCCATAGCCCGCAGGCCAGGTCATGCGCCCGGCCCCGAAACGCAGGCGGCGCCCAGCGGGCGCCGCGCCGTCGCACAGGTGCGTGGATCAGTTGACAAGCGTGGCCGCTGCGGCGGTTGCCGCGCCCTCGATCCCGAACAGGTTGATGATGCCCAGCACCATCACCGCAGCCGACCCCATCAGGCAGACCCACAGCACCGGCGCGCGCTCGGTTTCCAGCGTCTCACCTTCAGATCCGAAATACATGTAGAACACTATGCGCAGGTAATAGAACGCCCCGATGGCCGAGGCCACGGCGGATGCCACCACCAGCCAGACCATATCGGCATCCAGCGCCGCGCGCCACACGCCCAGCTTGGCGAAGAAGCCCAGCATCGGCGGCACGCCTGCAAGGCTGAACAACAGCACCAGCATGGCCAGCGCCCGGCCGGGTTCCCGCTTGGCGTACATGTTCAGCGCGCTGATCTCGGTCACCGGCTTGCCGTCGCGTTCCATCGACAGGATAAAGGCGAAGGTGCCGATGTTCATGGTCACGTAGATCGCCATGTAGATCAGCATCGCCTCGACCCCCAGCGCGGTGCCTGCGGCCAGTCCGATCATCGCATAGCCCATATGCGCGATGGACGAGAACGCCATCAGCCGCTTGATGTTGGTCTGCCCGATCGCCGCAACCGCGCCCAGGAACATCGACAGCACCGCCAGCAGCGCCACGATCTGCGTCCAGTCGCCGGTGGCATCGCCAAAGGCATCGTGCATCACCCGGGCAAACAGCGCCATCGCTGCCACCTTGGGCGCGGTGGCAAAGAATGCCGTGATGGGCGTGGGCGAGCCTTCGTAGACATCCGGCGTCCACATGTGGAACGGCACCGCCGACACCTTGAACGCCAGACCGGCGATCATGAACACCAGCCCGAACAGCAGGCCCAGCGGCAATTGCCCGTCACCCGCCGCGGTGATGATGCCCGAAAACAGCGTGGTGCCCGCAAATCCATAGACCAGCGACGCGCCATACAGCAGCAGGCCCGACGACAGCGCGCCAAGGATGAAATATTTCAACCCCGCCTCGGTCGATTTCAGGCTGTCGCGCCGCAAGCTGGCCACCACATACAGCGCCAGAGATTGCAGTTCGAGCCCCATGTAGAGCGCGATCAGGTCGCCCGCGCTGACCATCATCATCATGCCGACAACAGACAGCGCCACCAGAACGGGGTATTCGAACCGCAGCATCCCGCGCCGCGCCATATACTCCTGGCTCATCACCAGAACGACGGCCGCACTCAGCAGGATGGTGACCTTGGCGAACCGGGCAAAGGCATCATCGTGGAACATCCCGTTGAAGGCCACGTTGGTGCCGGACCCGCTCAGCCCGATCCAGACTGCCAGCAGCGCGAACACCGCGGCGGTCAGCCACACCAGCAGCCCCGCGGCCCGGTCCTTGGCCGTGTAGACAACAACCAGAAGCGCGCCCATCGCATAGGCCGACAGCACGATTTCCGGCAGGATGGTGATCAGATCAGCCTTGATCATCTTGTCAGTCCTTGTTTGCCTGGGCGACCTGGGTGGCGGATGCGCCATCGGCCAGGGCCATGTCATAATTCTGGATCAACGCCGACACCGACGGCCCGATGATATCGGTCACCGCCGCCGGATAGACGCCCAGCCACAGGGTCATCACGATCAGCGGGGCAAAGATCGCCTTTTCCCGCTGCGTCATGTCCTTGATGGTCTTCAGGCTTTCCTTGATAAGATCGCCCAGCACCACCCGGCGATACAGCCACAGCGCATAGGCCGCCGACAGGATCACGCCGCTGGTGGCCACAAGGGCAACCCATGTGTTGACCTGGAACACGCCCATCAGCGTCAGGAACTCGCCGACAAAGCCGCTGGTGCCCGGCAGGCCCACGTTGGCCATGGTGAAGAACATGAAGATCAGCGCATAGGCCGGCATCCGGTTGACCAGCCCGCCATAGGCGTCGATCTCGCGCGTGTGCATCCGGTCATAGATCACGCCGACGCACAGGAACAACGCGCCACTGATGAAGCCATGGCTGATCATCTGGAAGATCGCGCCGTCAATCCCCTGCTGGTTGGCGGCAAAGATGCCCATGGTCACATAGCCCATATGCGCCACCGAGCTGTAGGCGATCAGCTTTTTCATATCCTCCTGCACCAGCGCGACAAGGCTGGTGTAGACGATGGCGATGGCCGACAGCCACAGGATCAGCGGGGCCAGAACATCGGCCCCCACCGGAAACATCGGCAGCGAAAACCGCAGAAAGCCATAGCCGCCCATCTTGAGCAGAATCGCCGCCAGCACCACCGACCCCGCGGTGGGTGCCTGCACGTGCGCATCGGGCAGCCAGGTGTGCACCGGCCACATCGGCATCTTGACCGCGAAACTGGCAAAGAACGCCAGGAACAGCAGCGTCTGCATCCCGCCGACGATCTGGATGCCCAGCACCGAGATCCCCTGCGAGCTGAACACATGGGTCATCAGCGACGGTCCGTCACCGCAGGCCGCGATGCAGGTGGTGCCCGCATCCGCGAACATCGCCACCATCGCCACCAGCATCAGCACCGAGCCAAGGAAGGTATAGAGGAAGAACTTGAACGAGGCATAGATGCGCTGCTTGCCGCCCCAGATGCCGATGATCAGGAACATCGGGATCAGCCCTGCCTCGAAGAACAGGTAGAACAGCACCATGTCCAGCGCCATGAACACGCCCAGCATCAGCGTTTCCAGCAGCAGGAAGGCGATCATGTATTCCTTGACGCGGGTGGACACATCCCAGCTTGCAGCGATCACAAGCGGCATCATGAAGGTGGTCAGCATCACGAACAGCACGCTGATCCCGTCCACGCCCATGCGGTATTTCAGCCCCATCAGCCACTCGCGTTCCTCGACGAACTGAAAGCGCGTGTTGGCGGGATCGAACTGGAACAGGATGAACAGCGAGATCAGAAAGGTCACGCTGGTGGCGATCAGGGCCAGCCACTTGGCATTGCGCTGCGCCGCAGCATCCTCGCCGCGCAGGAACACCGCCAGGATCAGCGCCGCCAGCGCCGGGATGAAGGTGACGATGGAAAGAAGATTGTCCATTACTGCGCCCCCCCGGTGAGCGTCATCCATGTCACCATCACGACGATGCCGACGACCATCCAGAATGCATAGGTAAAGATGTACCCCGACTGCGCCCGACCGGCGAGCCGCGAGAAGAAGGGGATCACCCCCATCGACACGCCATTGATCGTCCCGTCGATCACGTCACCATCGCCGCGCTTCCACAGGAAGCCGCCCAGCCATTTCGCAGGCCGGATGAAGACAAAGTCGTAGATCTCGTCGAAATACCACTTGTTCAGCAGGAACAGGTACAGCGGGCGGTTCGCCGCGGCCACGCGACCCGGCATGGTCGGATCGAGGATGTAGAACCAGAACGCCACCGCCAGACCCAGAAGCATGGCGATGAACGGGCTGATCTTGACCCATTTCGGCACGTTGTGCGCATCGTCCAGCACGGTGTTGCCGGGCGCGATATGGATGGCACCCTGCCCCGGTGCGCCGGTCATCACGTAGTGATGTTCGGGCGCGCTTTCGCCCTCCTGCGCCTCGGCCTCGGCATAGGGAACGCCGAAGAACCTGCCGACATCGTCGGTATGGCCGAAAAAGCTGTTGTACCAGACCATGCCCGCCAGAACCGACCCGACGGCCAGCACCGCCAGCGGTGCCAGCATGATGGTCGGGCTTTCATGGGCATGCTCGTGGGTGTGCTTGTCGCCGCGCGGCGTGCCCCAGAAGGTCAGGAACATCAGCCGCCAGCTGTAGAAACTGGTGAACAGCGCCGCGATCACCAGCATCCAGAAGGCATAGCCGCCGTTGGTGCCGGCATAGGCGCTCTCGATCACGGCATCCTTTGACAGGAAGCCGGCAAAACCGATCGTGGTCAGCGGAATGCCCACCCCGGTGATCGCCAGCGTGCCGATCAGCATCGCCCAGAAGGTCATCGGGAACTTCTTGCGCAACCCGCCATAGTTGCGCATGTCCTGCTCGTGATGCATGCCGTGGATCACCGATCCGGCGCCCAGAAACAGCATCGCCTTGAAGAACGCATGCGTGAACAGGTGGAACATCGCCACCGAGTAGACGCCGACGCCCGCCGCCACGAACATGTAGCCAAGCTGCGACATCGTCGAATAGGCGATCACGCGCTTGATGTCGTTCTGCACCAGACCGATGGTCGCCGCGACAAAGGCGGTCGAGGCCCCAAGAAAGGTGACGAACATCATCGCCTCGGGCGCGTACTCCAGAATGGGCGACATCCGGCAGACCAGGAACACGCCCGCCGTCACCATCGTGGCGGCATGGATCAGGGCTGACACCGGCGTCGGCCCTTCCATGGCGTCGGGCAGCCAGGTGTGCAGGAAAAGTTGCGCCGATTTCCCCATCGCGCCGATGAACAGCAAAAACGCGATCAGGTTGGCGGCGTTCCACTCGGTCCACAGGAAAGTCAGCTGCGTCTCGGCCAGTTGCGGCCCGGCGGCGAACACATCGTCCAGATTGATGCTGTCCACCAGGAAAAACAGCGCAAAGATCCCCAGCGCAAAGCCGAAATCGCCCACCCGGTTGACGACAAAGGCCTTGATCGCCGCAGCATTGGCGCTGGGTTTCTTGTAGTAGAACCCGATCAGCAGGTACGACGCGACCCCCACGCCCTCCCAGCCAAAGAACATCTGCACAAGGTTGTCCGCGGTCACCAGCATCAGCATGGCAAAGGTAAAGAACGACAGGTAGGCAAAGAACCGCGCCTTGTAATGCTCGCCGTCCTTCCAGGCATGGTCATGCGCCATGTAGCCAAAGGAATACAGGTGCACCAGTGCCGACACGCTGGTCACCATGATCAGCATGATCGCGGTCAGCCGGTCCAGCCGGATCGACCACGCGGTATCCAGACTGCCCGAGCGGATGAAATCAAGGATGTGGATCTGCTGCGTCACCGAGGCATCCAGCGTCAGGAACACGATCCATGACAGCAGGCACGACAGGAACAGCAGCCCGGTGGTGACCCATTGCGCCGCCTGCTCACCGATCAGCCGCCAGCCAAAGCCCGCGATCAGGGCCCCGATCAGGGGCGCGAAAAGAATGATCTGTGCCATGGGTCGTCAGCCTTTCATCACGTTGACGTCTTCAACGTCGATGGTTCCGCGCACGCGGAAGAAACACACAAGAATGGCCAGCCCGATCGCGGCCTCGGCCGCGGCGACGGTCAGAACGAACAGGGTGAACACCTGCCCCACCATGTCGCCGAGATAGCTGGAAAAGGCGACCAGATTGATGTTCACCGCCAGCAGCATCAGCTCGATGCTCATCAGCAGGATGATCACGTTCTTGCGGTTCAGGAAAAGCCCGAAAACCCCGATGACAAACAGCGTGGCCGCCACTGTCAGGTAATGCTCAAGTCCGATCATTGGTCTGTCCCATCGTCTTTTCCGGTTGTGCCGGGGCGCAGATCGCCCCGTTCCGGTTTTCTTTGGTCAAAGGCCCTGCCCCGGTTTCACGTCGCGCAGTTCCATCGCCTTGTCGGGGTCGCGGTACATCTGTTGCAGCACGTTCTGGCGTTTCACGTCCGAGCGGTGGCGCAGCGTCAGCACGATCGCCCCCACCATGGCCACCATCAGGATCAGCCCCGACAGTTGGAAAACCAGGAAATACTGGTCATAGATCAGCAAGCCCAGGGCCGCGGTATTCTCGACGCCCTCGGGTGTCGGTGCCGCGCGGGCGGCCTGCGCCCCGGTCGAGGTTTCCCACGCACCGAAGGCGATGGCGAACTGCATCAGCAGCACCACACCGATCAGCAGCGCCAGCGGCATGTATTGCGCCATCTCGGCCTTGAGCTTGGCGAAATCCACATCCAGCATCATCACGACGAACAGGAACAGGACCGCCACCGCGCCCACGTAGACGATGATCAGCAGCATCGCCACGAACTCGGCCCCCAGCAGCACGAACAGACCCGCCGAGGACAGGAACGCCAGAATAAGCCACAGCACCGAATGCACCGGGTTGCGGCTGATCACGGTGAACAGCCCGCCCGCGATGGCGCAGATGGCGAACAGGTAGAATGCCAGTGCAACGATTGTCATGCCTCGTCGTCCTTTCCTTCGTCCATCACCTCGCGCGCAAGCTCCATCGCGCGGGTCATGGCCGGTATGCCGGCGAACATCGACATCTGCGCGATGGTCTCGGCGATTTCGTCCCGCGTGGCCCCGGCCTCGCGCGCATGGCGCACGGTCATGCGAATCTGCGTGTCGGCCTGCGCGCCCTGCATGGTCAGCCCGGCCAGCGTGATCAAGAGCCTTGTCTTGGCATCCAGCCCATCCTTGCTGATTCCCTTGCCAAAGGTCATTTCCATGATCTCTTTGGGCATCGTCGGCCACAGCTTTTCAAACCCCCGGGGGTTGAAGGTCTCCAGCGCCGGATTGAACGCCTTGGCCATTTCCTGCGCCTGCTGCATCATCAGCTCGAAAGGGGTTTTGGGATCGCTCATCTGTAGGGGGCATCCAGTTCAAGGTTGCGGGCAATCTCGGCCTCCCAGCGGTCGCCGTTGTCCAGCAGCTTGGCCTTGTCGTAGAACAGTTCCTCGCGGGTTTCCGTGGCGAATTCGAAATTCGGCCCCTCGACGATGGCATCGACCGGGCAGGCCTCCTGGCAGAAACCGCAGTAGATGCACTTGGTCATGTCGATGTCATAGCGCGTGGTGCGGCGGCTGCCGTCCTCGCGCGGTTCGGCGTCGATGGTGATGGCCTGCGCGGGGCAGATCGCCTCGCACAGCTTGCACGCGATGCAGCGTTCCTCGCCATTGGGATAGCGGCGCAGCGCGTGTTCACCGCGAAACCGAGGGGACAGCGGGCCTTTTTCATGCGGGTAGTTGATCGTGACCTTGGGCGCAAAGAAATAGCGCAGCCCGATCTTGAACCCCTTGAAAAAGTCCGAAAGCAGGAAATAGCCCGCCGCGCGTCTGTAGTCGATCTGTGTCATGTGATCTCCCTCAGCTCCAGCGCGCGAACGCGCCCCAGAACCATTCAAATTTTGCCGCGAACGCCACGAACACCACCCAAAACAGCGACATCGGCAGGAACACTTTCCACCCCAGCCGCATCAGCTGGTCGTACCGGTACCGGGGCGTGATCGCCTTGACCATCGAGAACATGAAGAAAACGAACAGCATCTTCAGGATCATCCAAAACACGCCGTCGGGCAGCCCGGGGATGGGTGACAGCCAGCCGCCAAAGAACATCAGCGACACCAGCGCGCACATCAGCACCACCGCCACCAGTTCGCCGATCATGAACAGCAAAAACGGCGTGGAGGAATATTCGACCTGATAGCCCGCCACCAGTTCCGATTCCGCCTCGGGCAGGTCGAACGGCGGCCGGTTGGTTTCGGCCAGCGCGCTGATGAAGAACAAGAACAGCATCGGCAGGTGCGGCAGCCAGTACCAGCTGAACAGGCCAAAGTCACCATCCTGCGCCCGCACGATATTGCCGAAATTCATCGACCCGGTGGAAATGATGATGCCGATGATGATCAGACCGATGCTGACCTCGTAGCTGATCATCTGCGCCGCCGAGCGCAGGCTGCCAAGGAACGGATATTTCGAGTTCGACGCCCAGCCGCCCATGATCACGCCGTAGACCTCAAGACTGGAGACGGCAAAGACATACAGGATCGCCACGTTGATGTCGGAAATCACCCAGCCATCGTTGAACGGGATCACCGCCCAGGCGATCAGCGCCATGACCAGCGTCACCATCGGGGCCATCAGGAACACCGCCCGGTCGGCCCCGGCGGGAAAGATCACTTCCTTGACGATGTATTTCAGGAAATCGGCGAAACTTTGCAGCAGGCCAAAGGCCCCCACCACGTTGGGGCCGCGCCGCATCATCACCGCCGCCCAGATCTTGCGGTCGGCATACATCAGGAATGCCAGCGCCAGCATCAGCGGCAGCACCAGCAACAGAACCTGCCCAACGATGACAAGCAACATGCCCAGATAGTTGTTGGTAAAGAATTCGGTCATTTTGCCCTCTACACCGTCGGTATTCCGTTTTCCCGGCAGGCCGCAACCGTCACCTCGGCGTCAATTGTCCGGGTGCCGCGCGGCAGCGCGGGCGAGATCGTGTAGACCGCATCGCCGGTCCAGATCTCATTGTTTTCATCCACATTCGTGCGTACCTGACGCGCAAAGCCATAGCCCCGGATCAGCGCATATTGCGCCGCCGCGCACTCGGCATAGGCGGTCACGTCATCCGTGTCACGCGCGCCGCGCATGGCGACGATGAAATTCACCAGATCCCCATCCAGCAGCCGCGTCTCGACGCCCCGATAGACCGCGTTTTCCGGCACCACGGGGCGCTCGGGCTGCGGCTGGTCCGAGGCCATGCAGCCCGCCAGCACCACGCTGGCGAGGGGGGATATGACACCCGCGGCGCGCATCACTCGGCGGCCACGGCCATGGTGCGGGCCTTGGCGTTGGCCGACAGTTCCGCCATCAACTCGCTGGACCGCGCAATCGGGTTGGTCAGCCAGAAATCGCGGATCGCATAGCGGAAGGCCGCGTCGCCCAGCGTGCCCGGCTCCAGCGGCTGCCATGCGTTCTCGGCCACCTCGTCGATCCGGCCCAGATGCGGCACCGCCTCGATCAGAACGCGGCGCAACTGCGCCAGGCTGTCCCAGGGCTGCGTCGCGCCCATCTCGCCCGACAGGGCGCGCAGGATGGCCCAGTTTTCCTTGGCCTCGCCGGGGGCGAAACTTGCCCGCAGCGCCAGTTGCGGCCGGCCTTCGGTGTTCACGAACAGGCCCTGCTCCTCGGTGTAGGCGGCCCCGGGCAGGATCACATCGGCGCGATGCGCCCCCCGGTCGCCATGGCTGCCTTGATAGATCACGAACGCGCCCTCGCCGATCTCGACCTCGTCCGCACCAAGGTTGTAGATCACATCGGCATCCTGCACCGCCGCCATGCCCTTGGGGTTGGTCGCATCGACATCCATCGCGCCCACGCGCCCCGCCGCCGTGTGCAGGATCAGCAGCCGCGATTGCGTCGCCTCGGCCACCTTCATCGCATGGCCCAGCACCGCCGCGCCATCGGCCTCGGTCAGCGCACCCTGCCCCACGATCACCACGGAAGGCAGATCAACCACCTTGTCAAAACTGCGCCCCGACAGATCCGCCAGCGCCGCGCGGTCATCGCCCATATGCGCATAGGGATAGGTCAGATCGACCGCCGGGCCGATCAGCCCCACCTCGGCCCCGTTGGTCCAGGCCTTGCGGATGCGCGCGTTCAGCACGGGCGCCTCGTCGCGCGGGTTGGTGCCGATCAGCATGATGTATTGCGCGCTGTCGATCTCCTCGATTGTGGCCGTGCCGACATAGCCGCCACGATTGCCGCTGGGCAGCTTGGCGCCATCGGTGCGGCATTCGACAACGCCACCCTGACCTTCGATCAACTGCTTGAGGGCAAACGCCGCCTCGACCGGGGCCAGATCGCCGACCATACCGGCCAACGCCTTGGCGCCCTTGATCTTTTCCGCCGCCAGCGACAGCGCCTCGGGCCAGGTGGCCGGGCGCAGCTTGCCGTTCTTGCGCACATACGGCCGGTCCAGCCGCTGCCGCCGCAGCCCGTCCCAGACAAACCGCGTCTTGTCGGAAATCCATTCCTCGTTCACGCCGTCATGGTTGCGCGGCAAAAACCGCATCACTTCGCGGCCCTTGGTATCGACCCGGATGCTCGACCCCAGCGCATCCATCACGTCGATGCTCTCGGTCTTGGTCAGCTCCCAGGGGCGCGCGGTAAAGGCATAGGGCTTGCTGACCAGCGCGCCCACCGGGCACAGGTCGATGATGTTGCCCTGCAGATTGCTGTCCAGCGTCTCGCCCAGATAGGCGGTGATCTCGGAATCCTCGCCGCGCCCGGTCTGACCCATTGTGGTGATCCCGGCCACCTCGGTGGTGAACCGCACGCAACGGGTGCAGGAAATGCAGCGCGTCATATGGGTTTCGACCAGCGGGCCAAGGTCCAGATCCTCGGTCGCGCGCTTGGGCTCGCGAAAGCGGCTGAAATCGACGCCATAGGCCATCGCCTGATCCTGAAGATCGCACTCGCCGCCCTGATCGCAGATCGGGCAATCCAGCGGGTGGTTGATCAGCAGGAACTCCATCACCCCTTCGCGGGCCTTCTTGACCATCGGGCTGTTGGTCTTGATCACCGGCGGCGCGCCTTCGGGACCGGGGCGCAGGTCCTTGACCTGCATCGCACAGCTTGCCGCAGGCTTGGGCGGTCCGCCCACGACCTCGACCAGGCACATCCGGCAATTGCCCGCGATGGACAGCCGCTCGTGGTAACAGAACCGCGGAATCTCGATCCCGGCCTCTTCGCAGGCCTGGATCAGGGTCATGGCCGGATCAACCTCGATCTCGTTGCCATCTATGATGATCTTGCGGAGGTCAGTCATTGGTCCTCACTTCGCTCTTAGGAAGGCGCCGATCTGGCTGCTCTTCTGAATCTCGTCGCGCCCCAGCTGGCACAGGTCGGCATCCTTGGCCGGGTCCAGCCCGTGGTTGCGCACATAAGCCTCGCCGCGGGCACGTATCCGCGCCTTCTCGGCATCGCTTTTCACATAGTCTCTAATCTGGGCATCCGAATAGCCAAGATCGCTGGCCTGCGACCGGATCGACCACAGGTAATTCAGCCCACGCAGGGTGCGCGGCGCGATCGAGTCGCATCGCTCGCTGATCTCGATCGCCAGGGCGACCCACAGCATCTGGTTGTCGATCTGCGGCACGTCGCGCAACGGCGGCTGCGCGGTGGCGGCCTGTGCCAGCCCACCACTCAGGCCCACGGCCAGTACTAGCGCGGCAATCATTCGCATGGCATCACTCCTTTTGACACGGGGCAGGCATGCCCCCGCGCCAAAGCTGGGAACGCCCTGCCCTGATATGCAATAGCCGCCACATCAACCCTTTGATATACGCGCCAGATCACCATCCGTCGCACCGCCCCGACAGGATCAGGTTGCCATTCTCGATCTGCAGGCTGCCATCCGCGTCATCCGGGCCCTGCGCCCATGAGATCCGCGAGTTGCCAAAGGTCTCGATGCAATGGCGCACCGCCTCGTGCCGGCCCGCCTCGCGCGCGCCCTCCAGCGTCTTGCCCGCGTCGCGCACCTCGACCAAAAAGTTGCGCGCGTCGGTCTTGTCGGCATCCAGCTTGGTCCGAAAGGTCGCACCGTCGAACACGGGCCGGTTCTCACCGCACGCCGCCAAGGCCAGCCCCGCCACCAAAACCACGGACATGCTGCGCATCATCGCCCTCACTCCGCCGCCATCGCGCCGCTGCGCCCGGTTTTCTGCGCCTTGATCCGGTCCTCGATCTCGTCGCGGAAATTGCGGATCAGACCTTGGATCGGCCAGGCCGCCGCATCGCCCAGGGCACAGATCGTGTGGCCCTCGACCTGCTTGGTCACGTCGAACAGCATGTCGATCTCTTCCAGTTCGGCCTCGCCGCGCACCAGGCGTTCCAGCACCCGCATCATCCAGCCGGTGCCTTCGCGGCAGGGTGTGCACTGGCCGCAGCTTTCGTGCTTGTAGAACGCCGCCAGCCGCCAGATCGCCTTGATCATGTCCACGCTCTGATCCATCACGATCACCGCCGCCGTGCCCAGACCGGAGCGCAGATCCTTTTGCAGATAGTCGTAATCCATCAGCGCGCCGCGCATGTTCTCGGCGCGCACGCAGGGCACCGAACTGCCGCCGGGGATCACCGCCTTGAGGTTGTCCCACCCGCCGCGAATGCCGCCGCAGTGCTTTTCGATCAACTCCTCGAACGGGATCGACATCGATTCCTCGACCACGCAGGGCTGGTTCACATGGCCCGAGATCGCGAAAATCTTGGTGCCCGCATTGTTGGGCCGCCCGAAGGACGAAAACCACGACGCCCCGCGCCGCAGGATCGTCGGCACCACCGCGATGCTTTCGACGTTGTTTACCGTGGTCGGGCAGCCATACAGCCCTGCACCGGCGGGAAACGGCGGCTTCATCCGCGGCATGCCCTTCTTGCCCTCGAGGCTTTCCAGCAGCGCGGTTTCCTCGCCACAAATATAGGCCCCGGCCCCGTGGGTCAGGTAGAGGTCGAAATCCCAGCCCGATCCGGCAGCATTGCGCCCCAGCAGCCCGGCCTCGTAGGCCTCGTCGATGGCCGCCTGCAACGCCTCTTTCTCGCGGATGTATTCACCCCGGATGTAGATATAGCAGGCATGCGCATTCATCGCGAAAGACGCGATCAGGCACCCCTCGATCAGCGTGTGCGGATCGTGGCGCATGATCTCGCGGTCCTTGCAGGTGCCCGGCTCGGATTCGTCGGCATTGACCACCAGATAGGCGGGCCGCCCGTCGCTTTCCTTGGGCATGAACGACCATTTCAGCCCGGTCGGAAAGCCCGCACCGCCCCGGCCCCGCAGGCCCGAGGCCTTCATCTCGTCGATGACCCAGTCGCGGCCCTTGTGGATCAGACCGGCAGTGCCATCCCAATGCCCACGGGCCTGCGCACCCTTGAGCGTGCGGTCATGCATCCCGTAGAGATTGGTAAAGATCCTGTCTTCGTCTTTCAGCATCCGTTTACCCCTGATCCTTTTGGCGCGCGCGCCAGATTTGATAGATCATCGCGATGGCCAGCACGAAACCAGCCAGCGCGATCAGGTCGAACAGCGCGCGCACCCGCATGCTCCACCCCATTTCAGCCCCGATAAGGTTGGCCAGAACCCAGAACACCCCAGTCCCCGCGATCACAAGGGCGGCGATCCGCCCTTTGCGCGCCTGTTGCTGTTCAGTGTCGGTCATGGCCGTCCTTGTCAGTACACATCGCCGTCATCGACGCGTTTCGAAAACTCGGTATCCCCGCCAGCCGCGAGGACCTTTGCCTGTGCCACCCAGTCGTCGCGGGTGACCCGGCCCTTGAACCCGGTCAGGTTGGCATTGACCCACGCCACCTCATCCGCGCTCCAGCTGGCGATCTGATCGAAATGAAAGAACCCCATCCCGTGCAGCATCTTTTCCATCTTCGGCCCGACACCCTTGATTTCCTTCAGGTTGTCGGCCTTGCCATCACGCGGCGCACTCAGCGTTTCGGGCTTGGTGCCCGGATCCTCGTCGGCATCGGCTGCGTCGTCCTTGCGCACCTCTGGCGTTGCGGCCTTGGCGGCCTTGCCCGCCTCGTCGGCTTTCGCGGCAACCTTTTCCGCCCCGGCCCTGGTGGCATCGGCGGTCTTTTCCGCCGCGCCTGTCACGGTTGCCGTGGCCGTCCTGGCAGCCTCCCTGGTCTTTTCGGCGGCTTTCGCTGCCGTTTCCTTTGCCGCCCCGGCGGCATCCTTTGCCGCGTCCGTCGCCTTGGTCGTCGCCTGGGACACCTTGTCCGGCGTCGCTTTCGCCGCGTCCGACGTGTCCCTGGCCGTCTCTGCCGTCGCAACCTTGACCGATGCAGCCGCATCATGCGCCGCAGCCGCCGAGGCCGTGGGCGCGCCAGCACGCGCCCCGCCGTCCGCAATCCGGCGTGCCCGCGCACTCAGCTCGATATCGCCCGGCGTGCGTCCCGCGGTGCCCGGCTGGACCGGACCCTCCAAAGGCACGCACAGGATCGACGCCAGCAGCAGCCAAAGCACCCCGGCAATGGCCCCGGCCGCCAGCACAGCAGCCCAGAATGTCCACCCGCCCAGCAGCATCAGCATCACAAAGGCCAGCGCCCCTGCGGCAGCCCCCATCGCCAGTGTTCCCACCTGGCAAATGAATTTGTTCGACCAAGAACTCATTGCAACTCTCCCCGTTCGTTAAGGTTCACGTCTGTCAGACGTCCCCCTTCTTAGCACGGTCCGAGAATTCAGTCTTGCCCCCGGCGGCAAGTGTTTTTGCCTGTTCGACCCAATTGTCACGGCTGACACGGCCCTTGAACCCTTCGAGGTTGCGATCGACCCAGGCCACCTCATCCGCGGTCCAGCCGGCGACCTGGTCGTAATGATAGACCCCCAGATCGTGCAACAGGGCCTCCAGCTTGGGTCCGACCCCCTTGATCGCCGTCAGGTCATCCGGCGTGCCTTCGCGCGCGGTGTCCAGCAGGGCAGGCCTGGTGCCCGCTGTTTCCTCTTCGGTGGCGACAGGTTCGGGGGCGGCCTTGGCCTGCGCCTGCGGCTTGGCGGCGGTCTTGGCGGGTGCCTCTTGTTTCATCACGCCGGTCTCGTCCGCGCTGTGGCCTTCGGACCGGTCCGCATCATCGCTCAACTCGGTCTGGCGTGGCACGCTATCGTGATCCTTGTGCAGCCACGGCGTCAGGACCGGCACCTCGGTCCCGTCGATCCGTTTGATCGTGTCGCCCAGATCCACCGCAGCCTGCGCACTGGCATTGTATTGCGCATGGCCGCTGTCGAACTCCTTGAGCGTGGTCAGTCCCGATTCCGGCTCGGCGGCAAAGCGTCCGTTCTGCGGCCCTGGTACCGGCACCTGACCGGCGCGCAACTCGTCGATGATCTCGGCAAAACGCCCAGTGGTCAGATCCTCGTAGTAATCCTTGCCGATCTGCGCCATCGGCGCATTGGCGCAGGCGCCCAGGCATTCCACCTCTTCCCAGCTCAGCTTGCCATCCTCGGACACCTGATGCGCCTTGGGCGCGATCTTGTCGCGGCACACGGCAATCAGATCCTCGGCCCCGCAGATCATGCACGACAGCGTGCCGCAGACCTGGATATGCGCCACGCTGCCCACCGGGTGAAGCTGGAACATGAAATAGAACGTCGCCACTTCAAGCGCGCGGATATGCGCCAGCCCCAGCATGTCGGCGACGCCCTCGATCGCCGGACGGCTCAGCCAGCCCTCCTGCTCCTGCGCGCGCCACAGCAGCGGAATGATGGCCGAGGCCTGCCGCCCCTCGGGGAACTTGCTGATCTGCCCCTCGGCCCATTTCAGGTTCTCGGGCGTGAAGGCAAAGCTTGCAGGCTGTTGATGATGAAGGCGTCGCAGCATCAGGCACAGGCTCCGGTCGTCAGGACAATTCCACCGCTTTCCAGGCGCTCGGCCTGCTTGGCGGTCAGCTTATAGGCGGCCACACCCTGCATCTGCTCGCGCGTCAGCCCGGTCTGGAACTCGACCGCAAGGTAATCGGGCTCGGTCACCAACCGGCACCCGATCGAGGCCACGGCCATATCGAACTCGGCCAGCATGTCCTTGTCCACGCCCTGCGGCGGGATCGCGCAGGCAGCGGTCAGCGCCAGCAAGGCCATGGCCGAAACGGCGCGAAAGGAACGGATCGGGCCCAGCCCGGTTACAAGACGCATCACCTGTCAATCTCCCCAAACACAACATCAAGCGAGCCCAGAATGGCCGAGGCGTCGGCCAGTTGGTGCCCGCGGCACAGGTGATCCATCGCCTGCAAATGCGGATAGCCCGGCGCGCGGATCTTGGCGCGGTAGGGCCGGTTGCTGCCATCGGCCACCAGATAGACACCGAACTCGCCCTTGGGCGCCTCGACGGCGACGTAGATCTCGCCCTCGGGCACGTGGAACCCTTCGGTATAGAGCTTGAAGTGATGGATCAGCGCCTCCATCGAGGTCTTCATCTCACCTCGTTTGGGCGGCGTCAGCTTGCCGCGCGCCATCACCTCGCCCTGGTTTTCCGGCATCGCCAGCTTGGCACAGGCCTGCCGGATGATATGGGCCGACTGGCGCATCTCTTCCATCCGGCACAGGTAGCGGTCATAGCAATCGCCGTTGGTGCCGACGGGAATCTGGAACTCGAACTCGTCGTAGCATTCATAGGGCTGCGCACGCCGCAGATCCCAGGCAAAGCCCGACCCCCGCACCATCACGCCGGAAAACGCGAAATTCTGGATGTCCTCTTCGGTCACGACACCGATATCGACATTGCGCTGCTTGAAGATGCGGTTCTCGGTCAGCAGCTCGCCGATATCGTCCAGCACCTTGGGAAACTGCTCGGCCCAGGCGTCAATGTCCGAGATCAGCTTGGGCGGCAGATCCTGATGCACCCCGCCGGGCCGGAAATAGGCCGCGTGCAGGCGCGCGCCGCAGGCCCGCTCGTAAAAGATCATCAGCTTTTCACGCTCTTCGAAGCCCCACAGCGGCGGCGTCAGCGCCCCCACGTCCAGCGCCTGCGTGGTCACGTTCAGCAGGTGGTTCAGGATGCGCCCGATCTCGCAATACAGCACCCGGATCAGCGACGCGCGGCGCGGCACCTCGGTGCCGGTCATCGCCTCGATCGCCAGAACCCATGCATGTTCCTGGTTCATCGTGCCCACGTAATCCAGCCGATCGAAATACGGCAGGTTCTGCAGGTAGGTCCGGCTTTCCATCAGCTTCTCGGTGCCGCGGTGCAGCAGGCCGATATGCGGGTCGCAGCGTTCCACGATCTCGCCGTCCAGCTCCATAACCAGACGCAAGACACCATGTGCCGCAGGGTGTTGCGGGCCGAAGTTGATGTTGAAGTTGCGGATCTTCTGCTCGCCCGTCAGGGCGTCATCGAAACCTTTGGAGCCGTCCATCATGCCTTACTCCTGTCCGTCCGGCCGCGCCATGGTGCGAAACACCTTGGTCAGCAGCTTCCAGCGTCCGTCGACCCTGACAAACCCCAGATGATCCTCATAGCGCAGCGGCGGCACGTCGACCCACAGGTGTACCCGCGCGATCTCGCCCCCCGCCACATCGACGCACAGCACGTCAAAGCTGGCATCACCTTTCGCAGGCGTGCGCCCACGCACCCGCTCCAGATAGGCGGCCTTGTCCCAGAACGTGGCCTTGCCGTCCTCGATCATCGTCATCTGGAACCGGTCGTGGCACAGATCCTCGAACACCTCGGCGCGGGCGAAATACACCGCCTCGCCATAGGCCACGGCCTGCGCCATCACCTCGTCATATGCGGTCGCGGGGTTGGTCATGCCTTGCCCTCGCCCTTCTCGTCACCTGGCAGCACGTATTGCGCGCCTTCCCATGGCGACATGAAATCGAACTGGCGATACTCCTGCACCAGCTTCACCGGCTCGTAGACCACGCGCTTGAGCGTCTCGTCATAGCGCACCTCGGTATAGCCGGTGGTCGGGAAATCCTTGCGCAGCGGATGCCCGCGAAAGCCGTAATCGGTCAGCAGGCGCCGCAGGTCGGGGTGCCCGGTGAACAGGATGCCGAACATGTCGAACACCTCACGCTCGAACCAGTTGGCCGACGGATGCGTGTCGGTGATCGACGGCACCATATCCTCTTCGCGCAAAGAGGTTTTCAGGCGGATGCGGTGGTTCTGGTACATCGACAGGAAGTGATAGACCATCTCGAACCGTTTGGGCCGTTCGGGCCAGTCCACGGCGGTGATATCGACGAGGGTCGAGAACTTGCAGGTCGGATCGGCCTTCAGAAACTCGACCAGCCCGGCGATATTGGCCAGCGCCACGTCGATCACCAGCGCGCCGCGGTCAATGCGCCAGTCCACCACGCAATCGGGTCGCTTGCCCGCGATATGGGTGGCCAGGTCTGTCAGGGCATCACTCATCTCACGATCGTCCCCGTGCGGCGGATCTTGCGACCCAGTTGCAGGATGCCATACAGCAGCGCCTCGGCCGTGGGCGGGCAGCCCGGCACGTAGATGTCCACCGGCACGATCCGGTCGCACCCGCGCACCACCGAATAGCTATAGTGGTAATAGCCGCCGCCATTGGCGCAGCTGCCCATCGACACCACGTAGCGCGGCTCGGGCATCTGGTCATAGACCTTGCGCAGCGCCGGGGCCATCTTGTTGGTCAGCGTGCCCGCCACGATCATCACGTCCGACTGTCGCGGCGAGGCGCGCGGCGCGATCCCGAACCGTTCCGCATCATAGCGCGGCATCGAGGTGTGCATCATCTCGACCGCGCAGCAGGCCAGACCGAATGTCATCCAGTGCAGCGACCCGGTGCGCGCCCAGTTGACCAGATCCTCGGATGCGGTCAGCAAAAAGCCCTTGTCCTGCAATTCGCGGTTCAGCGCCTGCGTGGCCACTTCCTTGTCGCCCTCGGCGCTGTAGGCCCCATAGGGCGACTTGACCGATGGCGCCGATTTCACGCGATCGGTCTGCTGGCCGTCGCCCTGCACCTTGGTGACAAGCGGTTTGTCGTCGCTCACTCCCATTCCAGCGCCCCTTTCTTCCACTCATAGGCAAAGCCCGCGGTCAGCACGCCCAGAAACACCATCATCGACCAGAAGGCCGTCATGCTGATGTCCGCAAACGCCACCGCCCATGGAAACAGCATCGCGATTTCCAGATCGAAGATGATGAACAGGATCGACACAAGGTAGAACCGCACGTCGAACTTCATCCGCGCGTCGTCAAAGGCGTTGAACCCGCATTCATAGGCGCTGACTTTTTCGGGGTCGGGATTGCGCACCGCCAGAACGATGGCGGCAAGGATCAGGACAAGGCCCATACCGATGGCCAGTCCCAGGAAAACGAGGATGGGAAGATATTCCCGCAGCATTTCTTCCACGAAATGGCTCCTTTCAGACACGCGTTGGCGTGTAAACTGCTGGCGACAGTGTCTTGACGGGCGGTTTACTCCTGCCCCAAGGCAGGGTCAACCAAAGCTCGATCACATTCAAAGTCCCGCAACTGTCGTCGATTTGCCTTTGCATACAACGGCACACGGGCTGTTTGTCCACCATTTTCACCCTTTCAGACGTCAAAAATTTTTCGGCACTCGCAAAACGCATGCGGCAGCGCAGCATCGCCCCGACTCGCCCCGGAAACGCTATTCCCAAAAGGTTAGCGGCAAATCACCATCCGGCCAGCCCGTTCTTGTCGCAGGGCCGGGCAGCCAGCCCGGTGCGATCACCCCGCCCAGGCAGGCTTGCGCTTGTCAAAGAACGCACCGATCCCCTCGGGGGCCTCGTCCCCCTCCCAGCAGGCAACAAGCTCGTCGATGGTGTGGCGGATCGTGTCCTCGTCGATAACCGGCCCCAACCGGCGCAGCAGCGCCTTGGCCCGCGCCACCGCCTGCGGTGCGCAGGACAGATAGGGCGCGATCTCGGCCTCGATCGCGGCATCCAGGTCCTCTGCCGCCACGACCCGCGCCAGCAGGCCAAGCTCCACCGCCTCGTCGGCACCAAAGCGGCGGCCCGACATGAACACCCGCCGCGCCCGCGCCTCGCCCATGCGTGCGCAGACATAGGGCCCGATGGTGGCCGGGATCAGCCCCAGCCGGGTTTCGGTCAGCGCCATCTGCACATCCGGCGTACCGATACAGACATCGCAGACGCTGGCCATGCCCAGCCCGCCGCCAAAGGCATTGCCCTGCACCCGCCCGATCAGGGGCTTGGGCAGGGTGTTGAGCGCCTGAAGCATCCAGGCCAGCTTGCCCGCCTCAGCGCCCCGCTCGGCAGGGGTTGCGCCCATCTGCGCCTGCATCCAGGCCAGATCGCCCCCGGCGCAGAACGTGCGACCCCGCGCGCCCAGCACCACGACGCGCACGGCGTCATCAGTGGCAAGCGCGTCCACCGCCGCGCGCATCTGCGCGATCATCTCGCCCGAAAGCGCGTTGTGCTTGTCCGCCCGGTCCATCCACAGCCGGGCCACACCCCGTGCCTCGCGTTCGACCGTGATCATCTGTTCCATCCCGTCTCTCCTGTCTGATGTCCTTGGCCCGAAGTCTGACCCCGAGAATTTTCGTACGAAAATTCTCCACCGCCGCCGCCGCGCCCGAAAATTTTCGGACGAAAATTTTCGTCTAGCCAGCCCGCATCGCCCGCGCCATGGCCGCACCGCTCAGGACAACGTCGCGGTCCAGCCCGGGTTCGAACCCCAGCGCCTCCAGCCGGTCCAGCACCGCCTCGGTCGCCACGTTGCCTGCCGCCCCGGGCGCATAGGGGCAACCGCCCAAGCCCCCGACGGCGGCGTCAAACACCCGCAGCCCGCGCGCCAGCGACGCCTCAATGTTCTCCAGCGCCCGGCCGCCGGTGTCGTGGAAATGTCCGGCCAGCCGCACGGCCGGCACCACCTCCAGCACCGCGTCAAGCATGGCACCGATGCGCTCGGGCGTTGCCTGCCCGATGGTGTCGCCCAGGCTGATCTCGTAACAGCCCATCGCGTCCAGCCGCGCGGCCACCTGCGCCACCTGCGCCGGATCGGTCGGCCCGTCATAGGGGCAATCGCTCACGCAAGAGATATAGCCGCGCACCGGCAACCCGACCTTGCGCGCGGCCTCGGCCACCGGCCCGAACCGCTCCAGACTTTCGGCGATGCTGGCGTTGATATTGGCGCGGCTGAACCCTTCCGAGGCCGAGCCGAAGATCGCCACCTCATCCGCCCGCGCCGCGATGGCCCGCTCCAGCCCCTTGATGTTGGGCGTCAGCGCGGCATAGCGCACGCCCGGCGCGCGGGTGATCCCGGCCAGAACCTCGCCGCTGTCGGCCATCTGCGGCACCCATTTCGGACTGACGAAACTGGCCACCTCGATGCGGGCAAACCCTGCCTTGCTCAGACAATCGACCAGCGCGATCTTGTCCGCCGTGGGGATCGGCCGCGCCTCGTTCTGCAACCCGTCACGCGGGCCGACCTCGAAAATCTCGACCTTTTCATCCATGGCTCTCCTCCTTCCTAAGGCAAGGCGGCACGGTGGCGCGCAGATGCGGGCGCGCGCGCATCCGCTCCAGCCACGCCGCCAGCGCCTCGAACCCCGCAAGCATCGCGGCCCCTTCGGGCACGCGGGCAAAGCAGATCAACATCGGTGCCAGCATCAGATCGGCCAGCGTCAGGGCATCACCTCTCAGCACCAGCCCCTCCTGCGCCACCACGTCCAATGCCCCCAGTGCCACAGATGCCTGCGCCAGCCCCGCCCGCAGCACCGCCGCGTCGCCCACCTGCCCCTCCATGGGCAGATAGAAACCGTTGGAGTACACCTGCCGCACCAGCGGCCAGTAGACCTGCGATGCGGTGACCGACATCACCTGCGCCATCCGCGCCGCCCTGCGTGCATCCGCAGGCGTCAGGCGCGGCCCCGCCTGCACGCGGTCCAGATAGCCAAGGATCGCCGCGGTTTCATACAGGCTGAAATCGCCGTGCCGCAGGACGGGCACAAGGCCAAAGGGATGCCCCCGCACCGCCTGCCCTTCGAACGGGTTCACCTCGACATACCCATGTGCCAGCCCCATCTCGGCCAGCGCCCATCGCACCGACCAGGTGTAGACGCTGTCGCGGAACCCGGTCAGGGTCAGGGCATCGGCATCGCTCACGCCGCGGCCTCCTCCTCGTCCTCCAGCCGGATCAGCGCCGCCCCCGCCTCGACCTGCGCGCCGGGCTGGGCCAGCACCTCGGCCACCACACCGTCGCGGGTCGCCAGCAAAGCGTGCTCCATCTTCATCGCCTCAAGGATGGCCAGGCGGTCGCCCGCCGCCACAGCCTGCCCGGCCTCGGCGAACACCGCCTTGACCAGCCCGGGCATCGGCGCCTCGATCAGGTTGCCGCCCGCGCCCTCATGGGCCGCGCGCTCCAGCGGATCGACCACGTGAAACGCCAGTCCAGCCCCGCGAAACAGTGTGATCAAGTCACCCGCACGCACCGCCGCCACCCCCGGCACCGCGCCAAAGACCCAGTTGCCCGCGACGCGACGCGCCGGCACATCCTGCCCGGCCACGGTGATCACCCCCGCCCCGGGGCCACTCAGGGCCACGACAACCCAGCGCTCCTCCTCGCCAAAGCGCAGCAGGACCGAGCGCGGCAAGGGCGCCCACAGGGTGAACCCGGCGTCGCCCGGCAGATCACCGTCCAGACCCAGCGCCACCAGCGCCGCCTGCGCCCAGTCGGCGGGCACAGGCGCATCCACCCGCACCAGCGCGTCCAGATCCCGCGCAATCAGCCCGGTATCCACATCGCCCGCGGCAAAGCCCCGGTGCGCGCACAGCGCCGACAGGAAACCAAGGTTGGTTACTGTGCCCGCCACCTGGCACCCCGCCAGCGCCGCGCGCATCCGCGACAGCGCCACGTCGCGGGTGGGTCCATGGGTGATGATCTTGGCAATCATCGGATCGTAGAACGGGCTGATCGTGTCGCCCGAGCGCACACCGCTGTCCGACCGCGCCCCTTGCGGAAACGCCAGATGCGCCAGCGTGCCGGTGGCAGGCAAAAACCCCTTGGGCACATCCTCGGCATACAGCCGCGCCTCGAACGAATGCCCGTCGATCGTCAGATCCTCCTGACGCGCAGGCAACGCCTCGCCCGACGCCACGCGCAACTGCCATTCCACCAGATCGACGCCGGTGATCGCCTCGGTCACCGGATGCTCGACCTGAAGCCGCGTGTTCATTTCCATGAACCAGAACCCGTCGGGGCGCAGCCCCTCTGCGCCATCCACGATGAATTCGATCGTGCCGGCCCCCTTGTAGCCGATGGCTTGCGCGGCGCGCACGGCGGCCCCGCCCATCGCCGCGCGCATCTCGGGCGTCATGCCGGGGGCCGGAGCCTCTTCGATCACCTTCTGATGCCGCCGCTGCAGGCTGCAGTCGCGCTCGAACAGATGCACCGCGTTTGTGCCGTCACCGAACACCTGCACCTCGATATGGCGCGGGCGTTGGATGTATTTCTCGACCAGCACATCGGCATTGCCAAAGGCCCCGCGCGCCTCGCTCTGCGCACTGGCCAGCGCATCGGCAAAGCCTTCGGGCGCTTCGACCAGCCGCATGCCCTTGCCGCCGCCGCCCGCCACCGCCTTGATCAGCACCGGATAGCCGATGGCATCCGCCGCCCCCGCCAGATGCTCGGGGTCCTGGCTGGCCCCGTGATAGCCCGGCACCACCGGCACGCCGGCCTTTTCCATCAGCGCCTTGGCAGCATCCTTCAGCCCCATCTTGCGGATCGCCTCCGCCGACGGCCCGATGAACACCAGCCCGGCGGCTTCGACCGCATCCACGAAATCCGGGTTCTCGGACAAAAAGCCATACCCGGGGTGGATCGCCTGCGCCCCGGTGTCCAGCGCCGCCTGGATGATCCGGTCCCCGCGCAGGTAGCTGTCGCCCGGGGCCGATCCGCCGATATGCACCGCCACATCCGCCGCCGCCACATGCGCCGCGCCCGCATCCGCATCGGAATAGACCGCCACCACCTTGCAGCCCATCGCCCGCGCCGTGCGCGCCACCCGGCAGGCGATCTCGCCCCGGTTGGCAATCAGGATCGTGTCAAACATCCGCCTCTCCCATCGTGTCGCCCCTCATGTTTCCTCTCTCCCCGAATATCCCGGGGGAGTCGCCCACCGGGCGACGGGGGCAGCGCCCCCAATTCATCGGCCGAAATCCTCGATAACCTGGAAGGTCTCGACAAGCATCATCACATCAGGCGCGAAATGCCCCGCGCGCGTCAGATAGGACTGATAGCCCTGCCGCCAGTGATCGAGGTCGCGAAACTCGCCCTGCGGCGGGATGCGCGCCTCGTCCATCCGGTCGAACCGGACGTGCTCCACCTTCACGGTCCGCACTGCGAGCGTCGGCTTGCCCTCCCAATCCAGTGCGATATCGATGCGGCCCACCTCGGGCTCAGGCTCGCCCCGCAGCGCGAACGCGGCCAAAGCATCGCAGCTCATGGTCTTTTTCCCCGCCCGCACGAGGCCGAGGATCTCCGCGTTCAGCGCCGCGCTATCGCCATAGCGAAACGCGATGGCGCCAGGATAGCGGGCGCGAATATCTGCGGCCAGGTCTAGCTGCATCTGCCGCGCCAGCGAGGGGCCAGCCCCTCGCGCTCCCCGGAGTTTATCTGGCAAGATGAATAAAGGACCATCTTGCGCCTCACATCCGGAACACGCCGAAACGCGTCTCGGGGATCGGCGCGCAGAGGCTGGCGCGCAGCGACAGCGCCAGAACGTCGCGGGTCTTGCGCGGGTCCACGATGCCGTCGTCCCACAACCGCGCACTGGCATAAAGAGGGTGCGACTGCTCTTCGAACATGTCGATGGTCGGCTGCTTGAACGCAGCCTCGTCCTCGGCACTCCACGTCTCGCCCGCGCGCTCGATCCCGTCGCGTTTCACCGTGGCCAGCACGCCGGCCGCCTGCGCCCCGCCCATCACGCTGATGCGGCTGTTGGGCCATGTCCACAGGAAGCGCGGGCTATACGCCCGCCCCGCCATGCCGTAATTGCCCGCCCCGAAAGAGCCGCCCACCAGCATGGTGATTTTCGGCACCTGCGTGCAGGCCACCGCCGTCACCATCTTGGCCCCGTGCCGCGCGATGCCTTCGTTCTCGTACCGCCGCCCGACCATGAAACCGGTGATGTTCTGCAAGAAAACCAGAGGGATGCGGCGCTGACTGCACAGCTCCACGAAATGCGCGCCCTTCACCGCCGCCTCTGAAAACAGCACGCCGTTGTTGGCCACGATGCCCACCGGAATGCCCTTCACATGGGCAAACCCGGTCACCAGCGTCTCGCCGAACCGCGCCTTGAACTCGTCGAACCGGCTGCCATCGACGACGCGGGCGATCACCTCGCGGATGTCATAGGGCGTGCGCAGATCGGCGGGCACCACGCCCAGGATTTCCTCGGGGTCATAGGCGGGCTCTTCGCTGGCCTCCAACCGTAGGGTGGGTGCCAACCCACCCCCCAGACTGCCCACCGCGCGCCGCGCCAGCGCCAGCGCATGGGCATCATCCTCGGCCAGATAATCCGCCACACCCGACAGCCGGGTGTGCACATCGCCGCCGCCCAGTTCCTCGGCCGTGACCACCTCGCCCGTCGCCGCCTTGACCAGCGGCGGCCCGGCCAGAAAGATGGTGCCCTGATCGCGCACGATGATCGTCACATCCGACATGGCCGGCACATAGGCGCCGCCCGCCGTGCAACTGCCCATCACCACGGCGATCTGCGGGATGCCCTTGGCCGACATGTTGGCCTGATTGAAGAAGATCCGCCCGAAATGATCGCGATCGGGAAACACCTCGTCCTGTTGCGGCAGGTTCGCGCCGCCGCTGTCGACAAGATAGATGCAGGGCAGATGGTTCTGCTCGGCGATCTCCTGCGCGCGCAGGTGTTTCTTGACCGTCATCGGATAGTAGGTGCCGCCCTTCACCGTGGCATCGTTGCACAGGATCATGCAGGTCCGTCCCATCACCTGACCCACGCCCGCGATCATGCCCGCCGCCGGGGCCGCGCCATCATACAACCCGTGCGCCGCCGTGGCCCCTACTTCCAGGAACGGCGCGCCGGGGTCCAGCAGGTTGGCGACACGCTCGCGCGGGGGCATCTTGCCGCGCGACACATGCCGGTCGCGCGCCTTGGCACCGCCACCTTCGGCCGCCAGCGCTGCCGCCTCCTGCACCACGCGCAAAGCCTCCAGATAGCCCTCGCGGTTGGTGCGGAACTGGTCCGATGTCGGGATCGCCTGGGATAGCAGTTTCATTGTTTCTCCACCCGGGTTGCAGGTTGTTGCCGCCGTGTCGCGGCGATTTGAGGCACAGGCACGCTCATTCCCGCGCCCTTGGCCGTGTCGGTGGCGGCGGTCCGGCCCAACCGGCGCTGATCGCATCCGGCGCCGCCCCCAGATAGCGCGCCAGCACCCAGGCGCGCAGCGTGATGTCCAGCCGCCTGTTGGCCGCCCGCGCGCCGCAGCGCGGCCCGTCGCCCACGGCCACGCCCGCGCAATCCGGCCCGGCCGAGTGCCCATGCGCCAGCGCGTGCATGCGCGGATACAGGGCATCCGACCACATCCCGCGCCGTCCCGCCACCACTTCGGGTGCAGGCAGGCTGGCCAGCACCTCCGCCCGCAGCGCATCCTGCTGCGCGGTCAGGGCTTCGTGGCAGGTATCGGCGGCATCCTCCTGATCACACAGGAAAATACCCGCTTCGCCGCAATAGGCCATGCCCGCCAGATCGGCCACCGGGACCTGCTCGGCAAACGCGCCCTCGACATGCCAGCGCAATTCGCGCTCCAGCCGCTCGATGGCGATGTCGCGGCAGGCGCCAAAGGCGGGCACCGGCTCTTGCGCGGCAACCGGCGCGGTCATCGCCAGAAGGGCAATCGCCCATCTCATGCGCCATCCTCCGCCGCTGCGCGCGCCTTCAACTCGCGGCGGATCACCTTGCCGGTGACGGTCATCGGCAGCGCGTCCAGAAAAGCGATTTCCCTTGGATATGAATAGGCTGCAAGCCGATCTTTCACCCATGCCTTAAGATCTTCGGCCAGCGCCTCGCCCGCCTCGACCCCGTCCTTCAGCACGACATAGGCCTTGACGATCTCGGTCCGCAGCGCGTCGGGCTTGCCCACAACCCCCACCGTGGCAACGTCTGGATGGGTCAGCAGGCAATCCTCGATCTCGGCGGGGCCGATGCGGTAGCCGGACGAGGTGATCACGTCATCCTCGCGCCCGACAAAGCGGATGAACCCGTCCTCGATGATCCCCCGATCGCCGGTCAGCATCCACTGACCGCGAAACTTCTCCCGCGTCGCGTCCGGCCTGCGCCAGTACTCCAGCAGCATAGCAGGGCTGCCGGCGCGGATGGCGATATCACCCTCGCCCTCGGTCGACTGCCCGTGATCGTCGATCACCGCCACCTGATGCCCCGGCACCGCGCGGCCAATGGCCCCCAGACGCGCGTCGAACAGGCTGCCACAGGAGCTGGCTACCATGTTGCATTCGGTCTGGCCGTAGAACTCGTTGATCTGCACGCCAAAGGCCCGCCGCCCCCAGTCCAGCATCTCGGCGCCCAGAGGCTCGCCGCCCGATGCAACCGACCGCAACCCGGGCACCTCGCATTCCACCGCGCGCAGCATCCGCAGTGCGGTGGGCGGGAAGAACACGTTGCGCACCCCCGCCTGCGCCACGATCCGTGCAGCGCCGGTGGGCGTGAACTTGTCCATCCGCGCGGCCACCACCGGCACCCCCATCGCCAGCCCCGGCATCAGAACGTCGAACAGCCCGCCGATCCAGGCCCAGTCGGCCGGTGTCCAAAGGCAATCGCCGGGCTGGCCCAGGAAATCATGGCTCATCGCCACCCCCGGCAGATGGCCGGTCAGCACGCGGTGGCCATGCAGCGCGCCCTTGGGCGTGCCCGTCGTGCCGCTGGTATAGATCAGGACCGCCGGATCATCCGGCCCGGTGTCGACCCCGCCGCTGGCCTGCGCGCCGCCGGGCAGGTCCTGCGCGCGGATCACGCCCAGCCCCATGCCACGCAGCATCGCCGCGCCCTCGTCATCGGTGACGACAACACCCGCCCCGGCATCGTCCAGCCGCACCTCCAGCGCGTCGCGGCGGAACAGCTTGAACAGCGGCACGCTGATGGCCCCGATCCGCCAGGCCGCGATATGCGTCGCAGCACACAGGAACGACTGGCTCAGCAGCACGCCCACCCGGTCGCCGCGCATCACACCGTATTCGATCAACGCGTTTTCAACGCGGCGCGACAGACGCCACAACTCGCCATAGGTCATCTCGCGCCGGATGCCGTCGCTGACATCGATCAGCGCCACGCGTCCCGGGTCGCGCACCGCCCAGCCGTCGCAGACCTGATGCGCCATGTTCAGACGGTCCGGGATGTCCCACCGAAACGTTGCGCACAGCGCGTCATAATCGGGCGCGCGCATCAGCATGCCGCCACCGCCCCTTTCGCGCGCCGATGCGCCAGACGACCGAAATCATCCACGAAATACTCGCGCGCCGCTTCCGCCTCTGCGCAGCCGCAGCGCACCACCAGCCACAACCCGTCGCTGGCTGCTGGCCTTGCCGCGCAATCGGTCGCGCGCCCGCCTTCCTCGACATAAAGCGCCGCCATACGGTTGATCACCTCGGTCTCGCCCGGCGTCACGCTGCGCACGCCCAGCAGCCAGCCCAGAACGCCCGCGCACAGGATCAGCGCGACCAGCGGAGCGAATATGCGCGCGCGCAGCCCCATCTCAGCCGCGCGGCAGGCGCGCTTCCAGCGCCAGTGCCTGTTCGCCTGTCAACCGCATCAGGCAGGCCGCGCCCGCAGGCCCGGCCCCCGTGCCGCCGCCCCATGTGCTGTATTCATAGGCACAGGCCGCATCGCGAAACGTGATCCACGCCCGCTGCATGTCGCGCAGCGCCTCGGCCTGCCCGCTGGCGGGCCGGCCCGCCTGCTCCATCTCGGCATCCTGGGTGCGGGACTGCGCCATGACCGCGCCATAAGCCGTGTTCAGCCGGTCGTCCCAATAGCTCAGCTCCCGGTCCAGGCACCCGCCCATGCCCACGGTGCTGTGACCGCCCGGCGTCTCTTCCATGCACCGCTGTGCGGACAGGCCGATGCAGTCGCGCGGGGAGTCCGCAATCTCAAGACAGGCCTCGACCGCCCGGGGCGAGAATGTCAGCTCCTGCGCCGCCGCCGCGCCCGGCAAACAGGCCAGTATCGCGCCCAAGGGCCACCTCATCTCATCGCCGCCATCATCTCGCGGCCCACCAGCATGCGCCGGATCTCGGATGTGCCTGCACCGATCTCCATCAGCTTGGCATCGCGGAAGATCCGCCCCACTGGGTTGTCGCTCAGGTATCCCGCACCGCCAAAGGCCTGCACGGCCTGGTGCGCCACGCTCATCGCCACTTCGGATGCATAAAGCACGCAGGCCGCCGCATCCTGTCGCGTCACCTCGCCCCGGTCGCAGCTCTTGGCGACCTCGTAGACATAGGCGCGCGCGCTGTTCATCGCGGTGTACATATCCGCCAGCTTGCCCTGCATAAGCTGGAAGTTCCCGATCGGCTCGCCGAATTGCCTGCGCTCCGCCATGTAGGGCATGACCTCGTCCAGACAGGCCGCCATGATGCCGGTGCCGATGCCCGACAGCACCACGCGCTCGTAATCCAGCCCTGACATCAGCACGCGCACGCCCTTGCCCTCGTCGCCCAGCACATTCTCGAACGGCACCTCGCAGTCTTCAAAGATCAGCTCGCCAGTGTTGCTGCCCCGCATGCCCAGCTTGTCGAAATGCGGCCCCTGGGTAAAGCCGGTCATCGCCTTCTCGATCAGAAAGGCCGTGATGCCCTTCGACCCCGCCTCGGGGTCGGTCTTGGCATAGACCACCAGCGTATCCGCGTCCGGCCCGTTGGTGATCCAGTACTTGCTGCCGTTGAGCACATAGTAGCCGTTGCGCTTTTCCGCGCGCAGCTTCATCGACACCACGTCCGACCCGGCGCTGGCCTCAGACATCGCCAGCGCGCCGACATGCTCGCCCGAGATCAGGCCGGGCAGATACTTGCGCTTTTGCTCTTCGGACCCGTTCAGCTTGATCTGGTTCACGCACAGGTTGGAATGCGCGCCATAGGACAGCGACACGCTCGCGCTGGCCCGCGCGACCTCTTCCACCGCGATGGTGTGGGCCAGATAGGACATGCCCGCGCCGCCATAGTCCTCGTCCACCGTGATGCCCAGCAGGCCCATCTCGCCCATCTCGCGCCACAGGTGATGCGGAAAGGTATTGGTCTGGTCGATCTCTGCGGCCAGCGGCTTGATCCGCTCCTGCGCAAAGCGGTGCACGCTCTCGCGCAGCGCGTTGACATCCTCGCCCAGGTCGAACTTCATCGTGGCGTTGAACATGCGGGGCCCCTCCCAGGGTTTATTGAACACTTGTTCATAAAATGCCACCAAAGCACGGCCTGCGTCAAGCGCGCAGGTGTCCTGCCTTCATCTTGCCAGGTAAACTCCGGGGGTGTGGGGGCAGGGCCCCCACCCGGGCGTGGCCCGGAACGGGCCGCGCAATCCCTCAGCCACCCTGCCAGACAGCGCCCGCCTCGGCCCGGATGATCCGCGCGATCAGTCGGCAATCCTCGACCGAGAATGTCAGCGGCAGGCGCATGTCGATCAGCCCGGCAAGCACCCGGTCGGTGGCGGGCATCGGCTGTGACGGCGCATAGCGCCAGCTGTCATAGCGGCTGGTGAACCCCACCGGCTCGGCCCCGCCGAACCATTTCAGCTCGACACCGCGCGCGGCGCAGCGGCGCAGCACCTCCTGCACCTTCTCGGCGGCCCAGTCCAGCAGCAGGAACTGGATCGACGATCCGACAAAGTATTCATCCTCGGGCCGGTCCACCACGGTCAGGCCGGGCGTGTCGCGCACCCCCTCCTCGACCGCCCGATAGCGCGCGTTCCAGCGGTCGCATTGCGCCGCCAGCCGCGCCAGTTGCGGCCGCAGGATCGCCGCGCGCAGGTGGTCCATCCGCCCCGAGACGTTGGGCGTCTCATACCGCACCTCATCGAACGCCTCGGGCCCCGGGGCCGCCAGATGCCGCCCGTACAGCATGTAGGATCCCGACAGCATCACCGCCCGCGCCATGACCTGCGCGTCATCCGTCACCAGCAATCCGCCCTCGCCCGAGTTCAGATGCTTGTAGGTCTGCGTGGAATAGCAGCCGATCACCCCGTCGGTGCCCGACAGCCGCCCGCGCCAACGCGCGCCCATGGTATGCGCGCAATCCTCGATCACGCGGATTCCCGCCGCGTCGCAGATTTCCATCAGCCGGTCCATGTCGGCCAGATGCCCGCGCATGTGGCTCAGCATCAGCACATCGGCCTGATCCGCCTTGGCGGCCAGATCGTCCAGATCGATGACCAGCCCTTCGGTTACGCCGACGAACACCGGCACGGCGCCGACGCTGGCAATCGCCCCGGGCACCGGGGCCAGCGTGAAGGCGTTGGTCAGCACGCGGTCGCCATGCCCCACCCCCAGCGCACGCAGGGCACAGGCCAGCGCATAGCCGCCCGAGGCCACGGCAAGGCAGTATTTCACCCCCATCGCGGCGGCGAATTCCTGCTCCAGCAGCGCCACCTCGCCCGGCTCGTCGCCTGCGACGTTGTAGCGGTGCAACCGGCCTGTGCGCATGACGCGCACCGCCGCCTCGATCGCCGCGTCGGGGATCGGTTCCTGCTGGGTGAAGGTGCCGCGAAATATCTCTGTCATAAGGCAAGACATGCGCCAAGCCCCACGATCCGTCAATGTCGCATCGCCGGTTTTTCGGCACGCGACCGCGCAGGGCCTAGCCCAGCAAGCGCGCAACCACGCCCGGCAGTTCGTCAAAATGCGCGATGCTCGCCTCGGGCTGCAAGTCCAGCACCGCCTGCCCGGATGGCCCGAAGGTGACAAGCACCGATGGCACCCCCGCCGCGCGGGCGGTGTCGCGGTCGGTTTGCGTGTCGCCGATCAGGCAGGCGCGGGCCATATCGCCCCCGACCCGGCGCACCGCCTCCAGCAGCGGCGCGGGATCGGGCTTGCGCACCGGCAATGTATCGGCCCCGATCAGCGAGCCAAAGGCATCGCGCACGCCCAGCCGCGTCAGCAGGATCTGCGCCAGACCCTCGGGCTTGTTGGTGCATATACCAACCGAAAGCCCGGCCGATTTCAGCGCCTCGACCGCATCCATCGCGCCGGGATAAAGCCGCGTGTGCACGTCGATCGCATCGCCATAGGCCTGCAACAACACCGGGTAATACCGCGCCACGCGCAGTTCGACCTCGTCGCTGCCGACGCGCCCCAGCCCCAGCCGCAGCATCGCGCGCCCGCCGTGAAACGCGGTCAGCGCATCATTGCCCGGGTCCAGCACGTCGCCCAGCCCCATGTCGCGGAAACAATGGTTGGCGGCGGCGATCAGATCGCCGCTTGTATCGGCCAGCGTTCCGTCCAGATCGAAAATAACCGTTCCCATGTCATCCCTCTCCCCAGCGGCGGAAAACCGCAACCCGTGTCACATTCGGCAATCTCAAGTGATCCCTGCCCGGCTTGCGTGGCAGGCGCAAGCCCGTATAACGGCCAAAAGGCATTGAGAATGAGTAGTGATATGACCACGGCATTGATCGTCCTCGCGGCCGGCATGGGCACGCGCATGAATTCCGACCTTCCCAAGGTGCTTCATCCGGTCGCAGGTGCGCCCCTGCTGATCCACGCGATGAAATCGGGCGCGGTGCTGGAGCCTGCGCAGACCATCATCGTGGCGGGCCACGGCGCGGACGCGGTGACGAAAGTCGCGCAAGACTGGGACGAGGGTGCGCAGATCGTGCTGCAATCCGAACAGAAAGGCACCGCCCATGCGGTCGACATGGCGCGCGATGCGCTGGCCGGTTTTGACGGTGACGTGATCGTGCTGTATGGGGACACGCCCTTCATCCGGCCCGAAACCCTGCAAGCCATGCAAAGCGCCCGCGCGGCGCATGATGTCGTCGTGCTGGGGTTCCAGGCCGCCGATCCGGGCCGCTATGGCCGGTTGGTGATGGCGGGCGACACTTTGGACCGGATCGTGGAGTTCAAGGACGCCACCGAGGATGAACGCGCCATAACCCTGTGCAATTCCGGCGTCATCGCCGCCGATGCCACCACCCTGTTCGATCTGATCGCGCAGGTGGGCAATGACAATGCCAGCGGCGAATACTACCTGACCGATGTGATCGCCCTTGCCCGCGCGGCCGGGCTGTCGGCCACCGCCGTGACCTGCGATCAGGCGGAAACACTGGGCGTCAACAGCCGCGCCGAACTGGCCGGGGCCGAGGCCGCGTTTCAGGCCCGCGCCCGTGCGCAGGCGCTGGAGGATGGCGTCACGCTGATAGCCCCTGACACCGTTCATTTCGCCCATGACACCGTGCTGGGCCGCGATGCGCTGGTGGAACCCAACGTCGTCTTCGGGCCCGGCGTGACGGTCGAAACCGGGGCCACGATCCGCGCCTTTTCGCATCTTGAGGGCTGCCATGTCAGCCGCGGCGCGGTGGTCGGCCCCTATGCGCGGCTGCGCCCCGGTGCGGAACTGGCCGAGGATGTGCGCGTCGGCAATTTCGTCGAGATCAAGAACGCCGTGCTGGACGAAGGGGCCAAGGTCAACCACCTGTCCTATATCGGCGATGCCCATGTGGGGGCCGGGGCCAACATCGGCGCGGGCACAATCACTTGCAACTATGACGGGGTGATGAAACACCACACCAAGATCGGCGCGGGCGCGTTCATCGGGTCCAACACCATGCTGGTGGCCCCGGTGCAGGTGGGTGCCGGGGCGATGACGGCGTCAGGCTCGGTCATCACCCGCGACGTGGGCGATGACGCGCTGGCGCTGGGTCGCGCGCCGCAGGTGGAAAAACCCGGCATGGCCGCACGTCTGTTCGAGATGCTGCGCGCCAAGAAAGCCAAACGCGACAAGGGAGCAAAATAATGTGTGGTATCGTCGGAGTTCTGGGCACGCACGAGGTCGCGCCTACCCTGGTCGAAGCACTGCGCCGGCTGGAGTATCGCGGCTATGACAGCGCAGGGATCGCCACGGTCAACGCCGGTGTGCTCGACCGCCGCCGCGCGGTGGGCAAGCTGGTGAACCTGTCGGATCTGCTGGTGCATGACCCGCTGCCGGGCAAATCCGGTATCGGCCACACTCGTTGGGCCACCCATGGCGCGCCCTCGGTGGCCAATGCCCACCCCCACCGCTCGGGCACCGTGGCCGTGGTTCACAACGGCATCATCGAGAATTTCCGCGACCTGCGCGCCGAACTGGCCGGTCTGGGCCGCCAGCCCGAATCCGAGACGGACACCGAAACCGTGTCTCTGCTGGCCGCGTATTACATGGATCAGGGCGACGATCCCGTCACCGCAGCCCGCCGCACCATCGCCCGGCTTGAAGGGGCCTTTGCGCTGGTCTTCCTGTTTGACGGGCAAGAGGATCTGATGGTCGCCGCCCGCAAGGGCAGCCCGCTGGCCATCGGCCATGGCGAGGGCGAGATGTATGTCGGATCGGATGCCATCGCCCTGGCCCCGATGACCAACCGCATCACCTATCTTGAAGAGGGCGACTGGGCCGTCCTCACCCGCGCAGGCGTGGAAATCCGCGATGCGCAGGACGCGCTGGCAAACCGGTCGGTCAAGACCATCCGCCTGGATGCCACCCGCATCGACAAGGGCGGGCACAAGCATTTCATGGCCAAGGAGATCGCCGAACAGCCCCATGTGATCGGCGAGGCGCTGAATCACTACCTGACCGCCGACGGCCGCGACATTGCCCTGCCCGACAGCCTGCCCGATTTTGCCACCGTCAACCGGCTGACCATGGTGGCCTGCGGCACCGCCTATTTCGCCTGCGTGACGGCGAAGTACTGGTTCGAACGTATCGCCAGATTGCCAGTCGAGGTCGATATCGCATCCGAGTTCCGCTACCGCGAACCGCCCGTCACTGATGGCACCGTGGCCCTGTTCGTCAGCCAGTCGGGCGAAACCGCCGACACGCTGGCCGCCCTGCGCTATACCGCCGACAAGGCCGCGCATGTGATGTCGGTGACCAACGTGGCCGAAAGCTCGATCGCACGCGAAAGCGGCACCGCCCTGCCGATCCTTGCCGGGGTCGAGGTGGGCGTTGCCTCGACCAAGGCGTTCACCTGCCAGTTGACGGTGCTTTACCTGCTGGCGCTCAAGGCCGCGCATCAGCGCGGTGTTCTGGACGACGCGGCCCTGGCCGACCGCCTCTCGGCGCTGCGCAGCCTGCCGGGCATCGTCAATCAGGCGCTGGGGCAGGACCGGTCCGCGCGCAAGGTCGCCCGCAAGCTGGCCGAGGCCGATGACGTGCTGTTCCTGGGGCGCGGCCTGATGTACCCGATCGCCATGGAGGGTGCGCTGAAACTCAAGGAACTCAGCTATATCCACGCCGAAGCCTATGCATCGGGCGAGCTGAAACATGGCCCCATCGCCCTGATCGACAAGAAGATGCCGGTGGTGGTGATGGCCCCCAAGGACGCGCTGTTCGACAAGACCGTGTCCAACATGCAAGAGGTGATGGCGCGCGGCGGCAAGGTCACCCTGATCACCGACGAGGCCGGGCTGGCCGCCGCAGGGGATGGCGTGTCGCAGGCGCTGGTGATGCCCACGGTGGCCGATGATCTGGCCCCGATCCTCTATGCGATCCCGGCGCAGCAACTGGCCTATCACAGCGCCATCGCCAAGGGCACCGACGTGGATCAGCCGCGCAACCTGGCGAAATCGGTGACCGTGGAATGACGCCGCAGGACGCGCTTGACCAGTTGCACGCCGCCGCCGACCCCGGCCGCGCCGAGGGCATGGCCGCCTATCACAAGGTGCCGCGCCCCTATCTGGGCGTGCGCAACGGCGTGCTGGACGATCTGGCCAAGGGCTGGCGGCAGGGTCTGAGCGTGCCCGAGCGTGTGGCGCTGGCCGCGGGGCTGTGGGACAGCAACATCTACGAGGCGCGAATTGCAGCGGCCAAGCTGCTGACGCAGGCGCGCATCCGGCCCGACGATGGCCCGGTCTGGGACCTGATCGTGTCATGGGTGCCGGACTTCGACAGTTGGGCCATCGCCGATCACGCGATGATGGCCGGGCAGAAACGGCTGGTGGCCGACCTCACGCGCATCGAGGTGGTCGAGGGCTGGACGCAAGGCACGGCCCACTGGACCCGCCGCGCCGCCATGGTCATCACCCTGTCCTATGCCAAGCAGAACCACCCCAAACCCGACGAGGCCGCCATCCGCGAACGCGTGCTGGGCTGGGCCGCCACCTATGTGCGCGACCCTGAATGGTTCATCCAGAAATCCGTGGCCTGGTGGCTGCGCGACCTGTCCAAGCATGACCCGGACCGCGTGCGCGCCTTCATGGCCGACAATGGCCGGCACATGAAACCCTTTGCCCGCAAAGAGGCCGAGAAATACCTGCCGAAACCGCAAGCTGATTAAGCCTCGCGCCCTCGCCCGGTCCCCGTAACCGCTTTCTTTCTCAAGAAAGCGGGCCGAAATCTGCTACAGATTTCGGCACCCCGTCTCAGCCTTCGACTGACACCCGCACTTCGGGCAGTCCAGTCAGGGGTGCCCCGATCAGGCGCATGGCCGACAGCGAAATGCGGCTGCCGCCCGACTCTGGCCCCTCAATCGGGATCAGATCGACCTGCGCGCTTTGGCCTTCGAATTCGACCCGTCCCTTGGCCGGCGCGCTGACCAGCGGCGTCTCCAGCCAAAAGCCCGACCGCGCCGGATCCCCCAGCGACGCGACCGTCACGCCCAGATCGCGCGCGCCCGAGGCCGCGGGCGCCGATGCGGCTTGCCGTTCCTCGTCGGTGGTGGTGTCCAGCGCGTCGGCTGTGCGGGCACCCGACGGGGGCCGCGATGCCGGACCCGGACGCGCAACAGGGCGCACTTCGTCTTGCGGGGCCTGCGCGTCGGGCCGCTCGGACCGCTCGGGTTGCTCGGTGAACAGCGCACAGCCAGAGCCAAGGCTCAGCATCACGATGGGGATCAGGATTTTCTTCATGACGGTAGGATAGCCTCATCGCGGGGACCGGCGCAACGCAATCCCCCTTGCCCCGGCCAAATCCCGCGCTTACCTTCCGCCCATGACAGATGCCCCCCTCATAGATCCCTTCGCGCGCCCGATTTCCTACCTGCGCGTCTCGGTCACCGACCGCTGCGATTTCCGCTGCGTCTATTGCATGTCCGAAAACATGACCTTTCTGCCCAAGAAAGAGCTGCTGACGCTGGAAGAACTGGATCGCATGTGCACCACCTTCATCAAGATGGGAGTGGAAAAGCTGCGCATCACCGGGGGCGAGCCGCTGGTGCGGCGGGGAATCATGGGGTTCTTCGACGCCATGACCCGCCATCTCGACAGCGGTGCGCTGCGCGAACTGACGCTGACCACCAATGGCAGCCAGCTTGACCGCTTTGCCGCCGACCTCTTTGCCGCCGGGGTACGCCGCGTGAACGTGTCGATGGACACGCTGGACGAAAAGAAATTCGCCGACATCACCCGCTGGGGCCGCCTGCCCCAGGTGCTGCGCGGCATCGACGCCGCACAGGCGGCGGGCCTGCGGGTCAAGATCAACGCCGTGGCTCTGAAGGGTTTCAACGAGGATGAGCTGCTGCGCATGACCGAATGGTGCGCCGCGCGGGACATGGACCTGACCTGGATCGAGGTCATGCCGATGGGCGACATCGGCAACGAGGACCGGCTGGATCAGTACTGGCCCCTGCGCGACCTGCGTGCCACGCTGGGCCAGCATTACACACTGACCGATCTGGCCGAGCGCACGGGCGGCCCCGCGCGCTATGTCCGGATCGAGGAAACGGGCCAGAAAATCGGCTTCATCACGCCGCTGACCCATAACTTCTGCGAAAGCTGCAACCGCGTGCGCCTGACCTGCACCGGCGAGCTGTACATGTGCCTGGGCCAGGAGGACATGGCCGACCTGCGCGCGCCCCTGCGCGCCAGCCCTGACAACGCCGCGCTGGAACAGGCCATCCGCGCCGCCATCGCGCGCAAGCCCAAGGGCCATGATTTCGACTATTCCCGCCAGTCGGTCGATGGCCGCGTCACCCGCCACATGAGCCATACGGGCGGGTAACTCCGTGACACCGCCTCTGGTCAGCGCATATCGCGGCGTCACCACGCTCGCCCCTTGGTTGCTGGCCGGACTGGCCCGCCGCGCCCATGCGCGTCAAGGCGCACCGGCCCACCGTCTGACCGAACGCCTTGGCCGCGCGACGCTGGATCGCCCGGCTGGCCGGCTGATCTGGCTGCACGCCGCCTCGGTCGGAGAGGTGCAATCGCTGGTCGCCCTTGCCCCACTGCTGGCCGATGACGCAAAGCTGCTGGTCACGACCGCCACCCAGACCGGGGCCGGGCGCGCCGCCAGCGCCTTGCCGCCCGAAACCCTGCATCAGTTTCAACCGATCGACACGCCTGCACCTGTCGCGAGGTTCCTGTCGCACTGGTCCCCCGATCTGGCCGTGATGGTCGAGGCCGACATGCCCCCCAACATGCTGTCTGCCCTGAACCGGCGCGGCATTCCCGCCGCCCTGATCGGCGCGCGCCCGTCGAAAACGCGGCGGCGCTTTCCCAAAACCGCACGCGCGCTTCTGAGCCGTTTCGATCTGATCACCGCCAGCGCCGCATCGGTCGCGCAGGAAATGACCGCGCTAGGCCTGCGCGTGGCCGTGGTCGAGGATCTCAAAAGTGCTGCACTGCCCGCATCCGCGCCCCGTCCGGACTGGTCGCGCGCGCCGGAGGCCCGAGCGACATGGCTCGCCGCCTCGACCCACCCCGAAGATGAAGAGATCGTGTTCGCCGCGCATGACGCGCTTCTGGCCAGACACCCGGACACCCTGCTGCTGATCGCGCCGCGGCATCCGCGCCCCGACCGGGGCTGGCTGCCCGCGCGGTTCCGGGCGGTCTGGCACTCCGACGGTCTGCCCCCGCAGCCCGACACCAATGTCTATGTCATGGATGCCTTCGGCCAGATGCCCGGGCTGCATGCCGCCACTTCGGTGTGCCTGATCGGCGGAACCTTCGGCAATCGTGGCGGCCACAGCCCGTGGGAAGCAGCCGCCGCTGGCAATCACATCCTGACCGGACCGGATATCGGCAACAACAAACCGGCATTCGACAGGCTGGCACATCACATCGTCCAGACCCCGACCGAGATGACTGCCGCCATCGAACGCGCCTGGACCCTGCCGCCCAACACCCCGCCCGAAACGCTGGCAGCGCCCACACAAACCGCCGCCGCCCTGCGGGCGCTGATAAAAGGAAGGGTCGCGTGACACCTTGGCTCAATATCGCGCTGGCGTCCAAACTCTGCCAAGCCTCGCGCAGAACGGAACTTGAGGCTTTGCTGCAACACCGGACGTCAACCTCAAGAAAGCCCGATGTTATCGTAGCCACGCCCCGGCGGTTCCTTTCCCTGCGAAAACTCGTCAAACCGAATGACGCCGTCGACGCCATGCTTCGCATCATGCACACCTGCTTTGCACAAAGCCGCGAATTGGGGCTGGACTATACGCTTGCGCTGTCGGATCACCCCACCGCGTTGCCTTCGGCGAAACTGTACCTGTCGCATCACACGATCAATTCACCGGCTTTCGAAGTGATCGCATCCCGAGGCACAACGATCCGGCATTTCAAGGCTGCCGATCTTCCGGGGTATACGTGCCTTGATCCCATGGGGTTTGCCGGATGGTCATCACTTGCGGACAAGCAGGCGGCGGATTTCGACCAACCAGATCGTGCAAAGGCCGAGATCGACGCATTCTACATGCAGTCCAAGGCCCAAGTGTCATCTGGAGCACAGTCCAAGTACAAGCAATCCCGGATCGCCGAGGACCTTCCACCGAAGTTTGTTTTCGTGGCTCTGCAGACGATAGGCGACATGGTACAGCGTCAGGCCTACATGCCTATGTTGACAATGCTTGAGCTGGTGGTTGAACGCTTCTCGGGTACGGAAATCCAGGTGGTGATCAAACGTCATCCCAAATGTAGCAGCACCCGAGTCACCAAGGCGCTTAAGGCTTTGCAGAATATGCCCGGCGTCAAGATAACCACCAATTCGATCCACAACATCTTGGCACGCGCCCAAGCGATATTCACCGTCAATTCCGGCGTCGGCGGCGAGGCCATAATTTACGATCTCCCGCTGTACTGCTTTGGCAAGGCGGATTACGCCGCAGTCGCACATCAGGTGCGGAGCCGGGATGACCTGTACAGGTTGACCACCCCTATAAGACCGGCCTGCACAGATATGCAGCGCAGGAATTTTCTTTTCCACTACAGGAATATCTACCAGATTCGCCACAACTCCGATCTTCCTGACCGTTTGCGTCAGTTGATCGCCGAGAAGGCCGTCAGCCGCTGAAATCCGTCAAACCCGGTGTCGTCGCCGACAGGCGGGCAAGCTCATGTTTCACCGCACCGTCTGCTGCGGCCATTTTCCGCAAAGTTGCAGTCGACCGGTCTCGATCTTCGAGTATCCCGTCCAGAAGCGGGGCCAGAATGGCCAGCATTGACCTGTTCTTGCCCAGACGTTTGCCAGGCAAGGCGCGGCTTGGCTTCTCGCCTTTGCCGCGCCCGAAGGCATGATACCGCGCAAGTATCTCGGGCGTCAGACGGTACGGCGGAAGGCCATCCTCGAATTTGTCCAGCCGTTCGCCATTGATGATACCGGCAATGTGATGTTGCGCGCGAAGGATAGTCTCGCGGATTAGGCGGACTTGCGCAGCGATTGCCGCGCGCTCTGACTGCTCGTTCGCCGACACCTCGACTGCCTCGGTCACGATCGCATCGATGTCGGCAAACCGATGAACCGGTCGGCTCGAACCCAAAAGAGAGGCCAATCCCTCGTTCTTGAACGAATTGCCCGTGAGAATAATGTTCGGCGTGCCTGCCGCTGCGGCCAAAATCGACATGTGATACCGCCCCGACAACAAAAATTTGCACTGCGCAAACAGGCCGGTGACCTGCGCATATCTTGCATTGAACGGGACTTGGGCATAGGTTCCGCGCTTCCATTTCAGCAATGCGCGCAGTGTCATCCTATAGTCCCGCGACAAGGCGAGCAGCGGCTTGAGCCCGGTGGCCTCGCGGATCATTTCCACCTGTTTCATGATAAGCGCATAGCGATCCGGGTCTTTCAATGCCGACCCGGACACCGCAAAGTAACCCTCTCCTTGAGCAAGAGGGGTCTTGGGCAGGTCGGCCTTGGGCGACAAGAAAGCCAAATCTGGCACATAGGCCGCATCTGTCACGCCGTTTTGACGTGCAAGCGCAACGGATGCGCCCTCGCGAAACCCTGAAAAGTCAAAGCTTCCAAAAGCTTCACTCGCGTTTTTCCGCACGACCTCTTCGTGAGAATAAAACGACTGATTCAGGGAAATCACCATGCGGTTCCACGCATGCTTTGCCACGAATGGCAACAGCATAAGACGCGGTCCTCGGGCGAAATTCGCCCCCAAACCCATCGTACCTTCGGCCTGAAACACGACCAGGTCGGAACGTTTGACAATGTCCGCCCAAAAGCCATACCGCTCGACGCACGCCTGCTCAAGATACCTCAGAGATGAACCGGCCTCGGCTGTCTGCTGCGAAACCTTGGTAAAGGCACCATAGACTTTATCTAGCTCTTGGTCGTACCGCACATCAACACGCGAGGACGGCAGCAGCGGAACGAAACTGAAGTCAAGAGCCTCGTCCGACGCAAAGCACCCTGCGATGAACTTCACAAGCTCGACGCTGGTGGCCTGACACCCCCAATTGCCTCGAAATCCTGTGAAGTTGATGATCGCGATGCGCTTCATATCCGTGCATCCAGCCTCAGGCTGCCGGCATCCGGCGTTCGACCAGTTCGGCGTACCACGAGCAGCCCGCAGGGATCGTCTCGTCATTGAAGTTGTACTCGGGGTGGTGCACCATCGCCGTGTCCCCATTGCCCACGATGATATAGGCGCCGGGCCGCTCTTCGAGCATGAAGGCGAAATCCTCGCCCCCCATCACCAGCGGCGCGTCATGGCAAATGCCCGACACCGATTTCGCCACCTCGGTAGCGAACTCCGTCGGCTCGTCATGGTTGACCATCACCGGGTAGTTGCGGAAATAATCCAGCTTGATGGTGCCGCCGAACGTGGCCGCCACCCCGTCGCAGATCGCCTGCATCCGGCTTTCCGCCAGATCGCGCAGCTCGTTCGACAGGGTGCGCACGGTGCCCTTGATCGACACCCGCTGCGGGATCACGTTGAACGCCTTGCTGGAGGTCTCGAAGGACGTGATCGACACCACGATCTGCCCCACCGGATCGGAATTGCGCGAGACGATGCTTTGCATCGCGGTCACCAGATGCGCCGCCATCAGCGTGGTATCCACCGTGTCCTGCGGCTTGGCCGCGTGCCCGCCACGCCCCTCGCACTCGATCTCGATCAGGTCGGTCGCGGCAAAGAACGGCCCCGGGCGGATGGCGAACTGCCCCACGGGCAGGCCGGGCCAGTTGTGCATCCCGTACACTTCCTGAATGCCCCATCGGTCCATCATGCCATCGGCGCACATCTCGCGCCCGCCACCGCCGCCCTCTTCTGCGGGCTGAAAGATCACCACCACGGTGCCGTCGAAATTGCGCGTCTCCGACAGGTATTTCGCCGCGCCCAGCAACATGGCGGTGTGGCCGTCATGGCCGCAGGCATGCATTGCACCGGGCGTCTTGGAGGCATAGTCCAGCCCGGTCTGCTCGTGGATCGGCAGCGCGTCCATGTCCGCGCGCAGGCCCACCACCTTGCCGCTGTCGGTGCTCTTGCCCCGGATCACGCCAACGACGCCGGTCTTGCCGATCCCCTCGACCACCTCGTCACAGCCGAATGCGCGCAGCTTTTCGGCCACCAGCGCGCTGGTGCGGTGGGTTTCGAACAGGATCTCGGGGTTTTCGTGCAAATCCCGGCGCCATTCGGTGATTTCATCGTGCAATTCTGCAAAGCGGTTCTTGACTGGCATGTCCTGCCCTCCTGATCTGGTGTTTGGTGCTACCCTGTTGGGGTGGCGCGGAAATGTCCAGCCACCCCGCGCCGATCACACCGCCTGCATGCGCCGCTCGACCAGTTCGGCAAACCAGCTGCATCCGACCGGAATGGCATCATCGTTGAAATCATAGGCCGGGTGATGACACATCGCCGTGTCTCCGTTGCCGAGGAAAATATACGCGCCCGGTCGCGCCTCCAGCATATAGGCGAAATCCTCGGCCGGCATCACCGGCGGGGTATTGCGGTCCACCTTGTCGGGGCCCACCACGGCCTCGGCACAGTCGGCGGCAAACTCGGCCTGCGCGGCATGGTTCACCGTGGGCGGATAGCCACGATCATACTGCACATGCGCCACCGCGCCGTGGCTCGCGGCAATGCCGGTGGTCAGGGCGGTCAGGCGCTCCTGCACCAGATCGCGCATGTCGGCATCGAAACAGCGCACCGTGCCGCGCAGCTTGACGGAATGCGAGATCACGTTCTGCGTGTCGCTTTCGGTCATGAAGGTCGCCACCGTCAGCACCGCATGTTTCACCGGGTCCACGTTGCGCGACACGATCGCGTTCAGCGCCTGCACGATCTGGCTGCCCACCAGCACCAGGTCGATCGCCTGATGCGGCACGGCGGCGTGACCGCCCTTGCCCTCCAGCCGGATGGTGAACTCGTCCGCCGAGGCCAGCAGCGGCCCCGACCGGATCGCGAACTGCCCCACGGCCATGCCCGGCATGTTGTGCAGACCATACACCTCCTGCACGTTCCAGCGGTCCATCACGCCGTCATTGACCATCTCCAGACCGCCCGCACCCCCCTCTTCGGCAGGCTGGAACAACAGCACCACGGTGCCGTCGAAATTGCGCGTCTCGGCCAGGTACTGCGCGGCCCCCAGCAGGATCGCGGTGTGCCCGTCATGGCCGCAGGCATGCATCGCACCGGGCGTCCTTGAGGCATACTCCAGCCCGGTGATCTCCTCCATCGGCAGCGCATCCATGTCGGCGCGCAGGGCGATCACCCGTCCCGTCCCGGTCGAGCGCCCCCGGATCACGCCCACCACGCCGGTCCGCCCGATGCCCTCGACGACCTCGTCACAGCCAAAGCTGCGCAGCTTTTCCGCCACGACCCCGGCGGTGCGATGCACGTCGAACAGGATTTCGGGATGTTCATGCAGATCGCGCCGCCATGCGGTGATCTCGTCGTGCATTTCGGCCAGTCGGTTTCTTACGGGCATCGCGTCTCTCCTCGTGCTTGCGTCCGCAGCCTGCCCCAAGCCCCTGACCGCCACAAGCGGACAACGCGCCTCCTCTTCCTCTCTCTGGAAATATCCCGGGGGGTCCGGGGGGCTGGCCCCCCGCTTGTCGTGCGGTGCGGGGGGCTGGCCCCCCGCTTGTCCGCGGGATGAGGGGGACAGCCCCCCGCCTTTGGTTCGGCGCGACCCTCAAGCCTGGCTAGAGGTTCGGCCCCGGCACGATCGGCGAGCCATCGGAAAAACGCCCCCAGCGGAACCGCGTCATGTCATGGCCCGCATCCTCGCCCGCCACCATGTCGGCCACGATCCGGCCAAAGGCAGGCCCGATGCCAAAGCCGTGCCCGCACAAGCCCGTGGCCACCAACAGACCCGGCAGGTCGGCGCAGTGATCCACCACCGGCACCACGTCGGGCGTGGTGTCGATCATGCCCGCCCAGCCCGCCGCCATCCCCGGATCGCCCGCGCCGGGAAAGGTGTCGGCAAACCGCCGCCGCGCCTTTTCCAGACGCGCAGGCCGGGGGGACGGGTTCAGCACGCGCATCCGCTCGAACGGGGTCTGCTGATCGGGCTGCCAGCGGCGCGCCGTGCCCCAGGCATCGGGATGGCCACGCGGCGGCAGCCCCCGAAACGACACTTCGAACCCGCCCGCGCGCAGCAGCGGCATGAACGCGCGCAGGTGGCGAAACGCCTCCGGCCCGATGAAAAACTCCGACGCGGTGGATGGCGCGACCGAGTATCCGCCATCCGCCCGCCTGCGCCACGCGATCCGTGAATCCGTGGCTCCGCCGCCGTGCACATCCGGGCAGCTTTCTGTTGCCAGCACCGTCGCGCGCACCGAAAGCTGAGGCAGCGACACGCCATGATTGCCCAGAAACAGCGCCGACCACGCGCCGCCGGCCAGCACCACATCGGGCGCCGCAATCCGCCCCCGTTCGGTCATCACCCCGGCCACGCGCCCCGCCGCCATGTCCAGACAGCGCACGGCGCAGCCCTCGCGGATCACCACCCCCTCGGCCACCGCCAGCCGCGCCAGTTCGGGCACCGCCTGCCATGGCTCGCCCTTCATGTCGCTGGCGGTGTGCAACGCGCCGACCCAGTCGCCCCGCGCGCCGGGCAGCATCGCGCGCACCGCGCCCGCGTCCAGCAACCGGCTGTCCAGCCCGTCAAACCCCTGCGCATCCTTCAGCCAGTCGGCATAGCGCGCCATGTCGGCCTGGTTGCGCGCCAGATAGCTGACGCCCACCGTTGCGATCCCCAGCCGCCCGCCACAGGCCTGATCCAGCGCGCGCCAAAGCTGCCGCGATTCCAGCGAGATCGGGATCTCCGCAACATCGCGCCCCTGCGTCCGGATCCAGCCCCAGTTGCGGCTGGATTGCTCTGCCGCCACGCGGCCCTTTTCCAGCACGACAACCCGCCGCCCCTTGCGGGCCTGATAGAGCGCCGCGCAAATCCCGATCACACCGCCCCCGATCACCACGCAATCGGTGGCCTCGGGCAGCGGCCCGTCATGCTCGGGCGGGGTCTGCACCTTGAAAGGAAAGCCGCTCACAACCGCTCCAGCAGCTTTTCCATGAACCCGTGACCGGCGTCGAACTGCGCCACGGTGATGAATTCGTCGGGCTGATGCGCCTGCGCGATATCGCCCGGCCCGCAGACCACGGCGGAATAGCCGCGCGCCTGAAACTGCCCGGCCTCGGTGCCATAGCTGACCACGTGGCTGGCATTGTCGCCAGTGATCGCGCGCACCAGCGCCTCGGCCGCGCCTTCGGTTTCAGGGCGCAGCGCAGGCACGCCGAACTTGGTCTCCACGTCGATGCGGGCATCCGGATGCACCGCCTGCATCCCGGCCTGCACCTGCGCCACCTTCTCCATGATCCGGTCCCGCCAGGCGTCTTCGTCATCCGAGGGCACGGCGCGGAACCCCAGGTCGAACCGGCAATGCTTTGCGGTGATATTGGCCGCGGTGCCGCCTTGAATCGTGCCGGAATGCACCGTGGTATAGGGTGGGTCGAACATCGCGGCCAGTGGTGCGGGGTCCTTCGCGGCCTCTTCGGCATTCACCTGATTGGCCCAGTCAATGATCCGCGCGGCCTCCATGATGGCCGACACGCCCTTGTAGGCGATCGAGCTGTGCACCTCGTGGCCCCAGACATCCACCCAGAACCCCTGCCCGCCCTTGTGGCCAGTGACCGCCTGCATCATCGACGGCTCGCCCACGATCACCGCCTCGGCGCGCGGCAGGGTTTCAAGAATGCGCTCGATCATCGGGGGCGCGCCGGTGCACCCAACCTCTTCGTCAAAACTCAGCGCGATCTGCAAGGGGCGCGAGACCCCGCGATGCTGCGCCTCCACCAGCGCCCAGAGCGCCAGCGCATCAAACCCCTTCATGTCGCAGGTGCCCCGGCCAAAATACTTGCCGTCCCGCTCCGTCACGGTCCAGGGATCGCTGGTCCAGGGCTGGCCATCCACCGGCACCACATCCGTGTGCCCTGACAGAATCACCCCGCCCGCGACCTCCGGCCCGACATGGGCAAACAACGCCGCCTTGTCGCCCGCGTCATTGTAGAACCGATGCGCCGTGATGCCGTGACCCGACAGATAATCCTCGACCCAGTCCACAAGCGGCAGATTGGTGTCGCGGCTGACGGTGGGAAAGCCGATCAACCGGGTCATCAGGTCGAGCGGGGATAGTCTCTGGGTCATGCGGTTCTCCTGTTATGCGGCCAGGACGGCGTTGCGCCATCCCGAGCGCCATGAAAATTCGTGCGCCTCCGCGATTTCTTGATCAAGAAATCGTCCGGAAACTTGCTCAAGTTTCCGGTGTCACCGACCGCACGTCTCTCAATATCCGCTGTCCGTGGTCAGAACGAAATGGCCCGGGCTCACCTCGTCATATTCCGACGGGGCGGGTTCATAGCCGACCTTGTGGATCGGGGACGGGATCGGTTTGAAATTCAGCTCGTGCTCGCCCTTGCGGCGGCGTGGGTCGGCGATGGGCACGGCCTTCATCAGCGCCTGCGTATAGGGGTGGCGCGGGTCTTCGAACACCGCCGCCCGCGGGCCCAGTTCGACGATCCGGCCCAGGTACATCACGCCGACATCATGGCTGACCCGCTCCACCACCGCCATGTCATGGCTGATGAAGACGTAAGACAGGCCCAGTTCGGCCTGCAGTTCCATCATCAGGTTCAGCACCTGCGCCTGCACCGACACATCCAGCGCCGAGACCGCCTCGTCCGACACGATCAGCTTGGGGTTCAGCGCCAGCGCGCGGGCGATCGCCACCCGCTGCCGCTGCCCGCCCGACAGCTCGTGCGGAAACCGCCGCATGAAGCTGCGCGGCAACTCGACGCGGTCAAACAGGGCGGCGACGCGATCCTGCACCTCGGCCCGGTTGGTGTGGCCATAGTTGCGCAAGGGCTCGGCCACCTGATCCAGCAGTTGCATCTGCGGGTTCAGGCTGGCGAAGGGATCCTGAAACACCATCTGCATATCGGCCCGCGCCCGGCGCAGATCGCCGGGGTTCAGCGCGATCACATCCACCCCGTCCAGATTGACGCTGCCCGACAGCGGCTCGACCAGCCGCAGCAGCGACCGACCCGCGCTGGACTTGCCGCAGCCCGATTCGCCCACCAGCGACAGCGTCCGCCCCTTGTTCAGGGTGAACGACACATCCTCGACCGCGTGCACATTGGCCACGGTGCGGCGAAAGAACCCCGCCTTGACCGGGAACCGCGTGGTCAGGTTGCGCACGGTCAGCAGCGGCTTGTCGCTGCCCAGGATCGGCCCGGTGTCATACCCTTCGATGCCCAGCAGGCGCATCGGTTCGGGCGCGGCCTTGCCGCGCATCTCGCCCAGCTTGGGCACCGCGGCCAGCAGTGCCTTGGTATAGACATGCTGCGGGTTCTCGAAGATTTCGGTCACGGTGCCTTCCTCGACCTTGTTGCCGCGATACATCACCACCACCCGGTCGGCCATCTGCGCCACCACCGCCATATCGTGGGTGATGAACATCACCGCCGTTCCGGTTTCGCGCTTCAGCCGGTCCATCAGCGCCAGGATCTCGGCCTGAATCGTCACGTCCAGCGCCGTCGTGGGTTCATCCGCGATCAGCAGACGCGGATTGCAGGCCAGCGCCATGGCGATCACCACGCGCTGTCGCATGCCCCCCGACAGCTCGTGCGGATACTGGTTCAACCGGCGTTCGGGTTCCGGAATGCGCACCTCGCGCAGCAGGTCCAGCGCCCGTTCGCGCGCCTGGGCCTTGGTCAGCCCCATGTGCAGGCGCAGCCCCTCGGTCAGCTGCCGGCCGACGGTGAACACCGGGTTCAGCGCGGTCATCGGTTCCTGAAAGATCATGCCGATCTCGTTGCCGCGGATATGGCGCATCAGCGACTGGTCGGTGGCGACAAGATCGATTTCGCCGCCGTCCTTGCGATCAAAAATCAGGCGCCCGCCGGCGATATCGCCACCGCCATATTCCACCAGCCGCATCAGCGACAGCGACGACACCGATTTCCCCGACCCGCTTTCGCCCACCACGCACACGGTTTCGCCCGGATTGATCGAGAACGACACATCCTCGACCCCCACGACGGGGCCATCCTTGGTCTGGAACTCCACCCGAAGATTCTCAATCCTGGCAATCGGTTGGTCCAGCATCGCGCCCACCTTGTTGTTGTTGCTTCCGTTTGGCCCTGAACGCTAAAGACAGCCGGCCACAGAAGTCAATTTCTAAGCGCTCTGTCCGGCGCAACGTCCGCGGGTGCACAGAAACCTTGCAATTTCTTGCCAACCCGCTTTTTGATGATTAATGCCGTGGTTGTCCGGCACGGTCGGACAGGGGATGAGGCTGCGGTGCGACTTGTTCCCAACCACGCGACAAGGACTGTCTGCCCGACCAGCACCACGGGCGCTTAAATAAGAGGCACGTCACGTGTCCAACATGGAGAGAAAGATGAAGATGAAAACCCTGCTGCTGGGCGCTGCGGCGGCCTTTGCGATCGCCCCGGCAGCCTTTGCCGAGCGTGGCGCGCATGGCCAGCTGAACATCATATACTGGCAGGCGCCCTCGATCCTGAACCCCTATCTGTCGGGCGGCACCAAGGACCTGGAATCCGCGTCGATGATCATCGAACCGCTGGGCCGCTACAACGAAGTGGGCGAGATGCTGCCCTGGCTGGCCGAAGAGATCCCTACCATCGAGAACGGCGGCGTATCCGAAGACCTGACCAGCATCACCTGGAAGCTGAAAGAGGGTCTGCTGTGGTCCGACGGCACGCCCCTGACCTCGGCAGACGTGGTGTTCACATCCGAGTATTGCATGCATCCCGAAGGCGGCTGCGCGCAGCTGGCCAAGTTCGAAGGCGTCTCGTCGGTCGAGGCGCTGGATGACCTGACCGTCAAGGTCACCTTCACCGAGCCGAAACCCTTTCCCTATGGCCCCTTCGTGGGCGCGCAATCCCCGATCATCCAGAAATCGCAGTTCGAGAACTGCACCGGCGCGCGCGCACCCGAGTGCACCGACGCCAACTTTGGCCCGATCGGAACCGGCCCCTTCGTGGTGGATGATTTCAAACCCAACGACGTGATCACCATGTCGGCCAACCCCAACTATCGCGACCCGGCGAAACCGGCCTTTGCCTCGGTCACCTTCAAGGGGGGCGGCGATGCCACCGGCGCGGGCCGCGCGGTTCTGGAAACCGGCGAATTCGACTATGCCTGGAACCTTCAGTTGGCGCCCGACGTGCTGGCCAACATGGAAGCCGCCGGCGTGGGTGTGATCGAGGTCGGCTTTGGCAGCCTCGTGGAACGCATCCATGTCAACATGACCGACCCCAGCCCCGACCTGCCCGAAGGCGAACGCTCGACCGCCGCGCATCCGCATCCGTTCCTGTCGGAGCTGAACGTGCGCAAGGCGCTGTCGATGGCCATCGACCGCCCCTTGCTGACCGAAATCGGCTATGGTCAGGCCGGTCGCCCGACCTGCGATCTGGTGCCCGCGCCCGAAATCTATGCATCGGGTGACACCTCGTGCCTCGAGCAGGACATCGAAGGGGCCAAGGCCCTGCTGGACGAGGCCGGCTGGGTTGACAGCGACGGCGACGGCGTCCGCGAAAAGGACGGCGTGAAACTGTCGATGCTGTTCCAGACCTCGACCAACGCCGTGCGTCAGGACTTTCAGGCCCTGATCAAGGCATGGTGGGAAGAAATCGGCTTTGAGGTCGAACTGCGCAACGTCAACGCATCGGTGTTCTTCGGCGGTGATCCGGGCAGCCCCGACACCTTCCAGAAGTTCTATGCGGATGTCGAAATGTTCGCCAACAACTTCGACGGCACCGACCCCGAGGCCCTGATGGCCGCCATGACCTGCGGCAAGGCCCCGCGCCCGTCCACCCAGTGGCAGGGCGAGAACGTCTCGCGCGTGTGCATGGAAGAGTACGACGCCAAAGTGGCCGAACTGGGCCGCACCGGCGAGCTTGAACAGCGCGCCGCGCTCGTCAAAGAGCTGCACGCCATGGTCATCAATGACGGCTACATGATCCTGCCGCTGGTCGATCGCGGTCGTGTCTCGGCCCGTGCCAAGACCCTGGGTGGCATTGTCCTGAACACATGGGACAGCGAGCTGTGGAACGTGGCCGACTGGCACCGCGTCGAGTAAACTGCCCGACCGCACGGCCCCGCCCGGCTTTCGCCGCGGGGCCGTGTTCATTTTCAACCATAACTCGTAACCGGGGCTTACCCGCATGCTGACATTCACCATCCGCAGGCTGGTTCTGTCTGTACCCACGCTTTTGATCATCGCGCTGGTCATCTTTGGCCTGCTGCAACTGGCGCCGGGTGACCCCATGGCCCAGGTGCCGCTGACCGTCCCGCCCGAGGTCAAGGAAAAGATGCGCGCCGCCCTGGGGCTGGGCCAGCCGTGGTACATCCAGTTCTGGAAATGGCTCGTGCAGATGTTCTGGGTCGAGCCCAAGGTCCTGATCGATTTCCTGACCCGCGACAGCTGGCTGTTCGGATGGCTGCCCGACACTGCGTTCTACAACGGCGAGTTGCGGGTGATCAGCTGGCAGACCCGCAGCCCGGTGATGGACATCATCGTACAGCGCCTGCCGCAGACCCTGATGGTGGTCGGGCTGGCCTATGTGGTGGGCATCCTGATCGCCATTCCGATCGGCATCTATTCGGCCTACCGGCAGTATTCGGTATTCGATCAGGCAGGCACCTTCGTCACCATGATCGGGTTTTCGATCCCGCCCTTCTTTACCGGTCCGCTGCTGATCGTGATCTTCTCGGTGCAGCTTGGCTGGTTTCCCTTCATCTACGACACGACCCATGTGGTGAATGACTGGGACAGCTTCGTGTACCAGGTGCGCCAGATGATCATGCCGGTGATGGTGCTGGCGCTGCAGACCACCGCACAGATCAGCCGCTTCATGCGCGCCTCGGTTCTGGACAACCTCAATCAGGATTACGTCCGCACCGCCCGCGCCAAGGGGCTGGGCGAGGCCGTGGTGGTCATGATCCACGTTCTGCGCAACTCGATGATCCCGGTGATCACCGTGATCGCCCTCGGCGTACCGGCCATCTTTGGCGGGGCCATCATCACCGAGGTGGTGTTTTCCGTGAACGGCATCGGCCAGTTGCTGATCACCGCGCTGTTTGCCAACGATCTGCCGATGGTGATGACGATCACCTTCATGTTCGCGGTGCTGATCGTCCTGTTCAACCTGATCGCCGACATCCTGTATGGCGTCCTAGACCCGAGGATCCGCTATGACTGATCCCGTCCCCACGAACCTGCAGGCGCTGAGCGCGCTGCAGAACGCCGAGCTTGCGACACCGCCGCGCAGCCAGTGGCGCGATGTCTGGCTCCAGTTCAAAAGCCACAAGGGCGCGTTGATCGGCGGCAGCTTTCTGGTGCTGATCACGCTGGCCGTGCTGTTCGGCAACTGGATCTGGCGGCTCGACCCGAACCAGCTTGATATCCGCAACCGCGATCTGCGCCCGATCTTCACCGTGCTGTGGGACGGTTCGGCCAAGGTAAGCTGGGGCAACCCGCTGGGCACCGACAACCTGGGCCGCGACTTGCTGGCGCAGATCATCGCCGGTGGCCGCGCCTCGATGGCCGTTGGCTGGGCGGCGATGCTGCTGACCATGCTGATCGGCACGATCATCGGAGTCCTGGCAGGGTTCTTCAAGCGGCTGGACGGCCCGCTGATGCGTTTTACCGACCTGGTGCTGTCGCTGCCGATCCTGCCGCTTATGCTGGTCGCGGTCACCCTGTTCCGCCAGCCGCTGCGCAGCAATTTCGGGCCGGAAACCGGCATGTTCATCCTGATCGTGGCCGTTATCGGCGTGACAAGCTGGATGCAGACCGCCCGCATCGTGCGCGGCGACATCCTGGCGCTGAAAGAGCGTGAATTCGTGCTGGCCGCCCGCGCCTCGGGCACCACAAGCTGGGGCATCATCAGCCGCCACCTGCTGCCCAACGTGCTGTCGCCGATCATGGTCTCGGCCACGCTGGGGCTGGCGACGGCGATCATCACCGAAAGCGCTCTGTCGTTTCTGGGCGTCGGCTTTCCGTCGGATTTCCCGACCTGGGGCAAGATGCTGGCCGATGCGGTGCCCCGGATGCAGGAATACCCCGAGCGGGTGATGCTGCCAGGCATCATGATCTCGCTTACCGTGCTGTCAGTGAACTACCTGGGCGACGGTCTGCGCGATGCGCTTGATCCGCGCATCCGTGGACGCTGAGGCAAAATAGGAACAGCATCAAGCGGCCCGCCCCTGTGGCGGGCCGTTCTTTTGCGCAGGCGCCGCGTGCAGAACAGGGATTTCGCGTTTCCCGGCCCAAACAGAACGCTGTTCTGCGCCACCGGGGGTTCACCCGGGCTGAACATCTTGATTCCCCGCCAAATCCACCGCAACTGGGACAGAATTCCTTTCCCGTCTGTGGAGGCGCACCATGTTCGAATCCCTTGGCCTTGAAACCCTGACCCCGGCACAAGCGGCGGTCTGGCTGGCACTTGCCGTCGGGCTTGCCTTTGGCGTGCTGGCGCAGATCACCCGTTTCTGCTTTCGCCGCATCATCGATGGCGACGACCGCCGACAGGCCGCGGGCATCTGGCTGACCGCCCTGGCCGTGGCCGTGCTGGGCACCCAAGGCGCCGTGGCACTGGGCTGGATCGGCTTTGCCGAGCATCGCTTCATGGCATCCGGCCTGCCGGTGCTGGCCATCGTGCTGGGCGGTCTGATGTTCGGCGCCGGCATGATCCTGACGCGCGGCTGCATTTCACGCCTGACCGTGCTGTCAGGCACCGGCAACCTGCGGGCCGCCCTTGTGCTGATCGTGTTCGCGGTGGTGGCCCATGCCACGCTCAAGGGCGTGCTGGCACCGGTGCGCACCACGCTGGGCAGCGTCACGCTTGACGTGTCCCCCGCCCTGCCCGGCCCGGCCCTGCTCTGGGCCGCAGGCATCGCGCTGGCCGCACTGGCCTTTGCCTGGCGCTCGGGCAACCGCCCCGGCATGCTGGTGCTGGCGGCCCTGCTGGGCGGGCTGGTGCCGCTGGCATGGGTCGGAACGGGCTTTGTCCTGTTCGACGACTTCGACCCCATCGGCATGGAATCGCTGTCCTTCACCGCCCCCGCAACCGAGGCGCTGTTCTTCACCGTCGCCTCAACCGCCGTGTCACCCGGTTTCGGCACCGGGCTTGTGGGCGGCGTGCTGCTTGGCGCTGCGATTGCCGCGCTGATCGGCGGGCAGTTCCAGTGGCAAAGCTTCGACTCCCCGCGCCAGACCGGGCGCTACATGGCCGGTGCCGTGCTGATGGGCGTGGGCGGCGTGCTGGCGGGTGGCTGCACCGTGGGCGCGGGCCTTTCGGGCATCCCCACCCTGTCGCTGGCCGCGATCCTGGCCATCGCGTCGATCGGCCTCGGCGGCTGGCTTACTCGGGCCGTCCTGCATGCACCGCGCGCTGCAACCGGCGCACAAGGAACCAGACAAGCCCCACTACCGGCAGAGTGATCGCTGCTGTCAGCAACCCCTTGCTCAGGCCCGATGCCTCGGCAAGGGGATACAGCGCATAACCCGCCAGCGACACCGCGTAATAGCTGATCGCCACCACCGACAGCCCCTCGACCGTGCGTTGCAGTTTCAACTGCATGTCGGCGCGTGTGTTCATGCTTTCCAGCAAGGCCTGGTTCTGCGCGCTGCGCTCCACGTCCACCCGCGTACGCAGCAGATCGCCCGCCCGGATCGCCCGGTCAGACATCGACACCAGCCGGCCTTGGGTGGATTTCACCGTGCGCATCGCCGGATCATAGCGGCGCATCATGAACTCGTTGAAGGTCTGACGCCCGTCGAACCGCTGCTCGCGCATCACCTCGATCCGCTGGTGCACGATCGCCTCATAGGCCCCGGTCGCGCCAAATCGGAAGGACGCGCGCGCCGCCATCGTCTCCAGCTCCGCCGACACCTCCAGCAAGCGCCCCAGCGTGTGTTCGGCCGGGGTGGCGTTGTCGGTCATCTCGTCCATCAGCTCGGTCAGCCGCCCGTCGATATCGTTCATCCGGGGCGACATCGCCTTGGTTTCGGAAAAGCCCAGCATCGACATGGTTTTATAGGTTTCGATCTCGCACAGCCGCTGCACCATACGGCCCACCCTGCGGTCGCCGGTGCTGGGATCGACGAAGATGGCAAAGCGCTGGTGCCCGGCCTCGTCGATCCGAAAATCCCCGGCGATCACCCCGGATTCATCCAGCACCTTGCTGACGGCGATGCTTTCGGGCACGAACCATTCGTTGATCGCCTTGATCGCCCGCTCTTTATCCGTCCAGGGTTCCACCCGGATCAGAGCGCTGGTCATCCTAACGCCCGGGATCGCCTCCAGCCAGTCGCTCGGGAACACCTCGAAATCCGCCGGATCAAAGGGGCGCGCCGACAACCCGTCGATAAAGGCGGTATAGGTCACGAATTCGGTGTGGCTTTCCCATTTCAGCTTGAACCGGCCAAGGGTGCCGAAATAATGCGTCGCCCCCGGCTGCGGATGCGGCGCGCCATAGCGATCCAGCAGGGTCAGCAGATGCGTCATGTCCGCCTCGCGGTTGCGCGCGGCCGCCCCATCGGGCTGTTTGACCGCCAGATAGACCGCCGTGCCCGGAAACGAGATCGCCGGGAACGGTCGCGCATGCAGTTCATTGGCAAGGCTGTAGCGCAGCGGATGATCGGCAATGGGGGCCATGGCACACTCCTGATTACCCAGCAGATAGGCCGGACCGCACCGGAAGTAAACGAAAATTCGTATGGTTTCCAATGGCTTGGCGGAATACTACGGCATACCTGCCAAAATGTCACGCAAGGCGGTGCCCTGTGCGACGAAAAACCCCCGACCGGATGTCCGGGCGGGGGCTGGCATCATCGGCACCAAGCCGGATCAGCTCATCTTGGCAAGCAGCGCCTCGACGCTGGCCTTGGCATCGCCATAGAACATCCGCGTGTTGTCCTTGAAAAACAGCGGGTTCTCGATCCCCGAATAACCGGTGCCCTGCCCGCGTTTCGACACGAACACCTGCTTGGCTTTCCACACCTCCAGCACCGGCATGCCGGCGATGGGGCTGTTGGGATCGTCCTGCGCGGCGGGATTCACGATGTCATTCGACCCGATCACGATCACCACGTCGGTGGACGGGAAATCGTCGTTGATCTCGTCCATCTCCAGCACGATGTCATAAGGCACCTTGGCCTCGGCCAGCAGCACGTTCATGTGACCGGGCAGACGCCCCGCCACCGGGTGGATGGCAAAGCGCACGGTCTTGCCCTTGCCCCGCAGCTTGCGGGTCAGCTCGGCCACGTTCTGCTGCGCCTGCGCCACCGCCATGCCATAGCCCGGCACGATCACGATGCTGTCGGCCTCTTCCAGCGCGGTTGCCACGCCATCGGCATCGATCGCGATCTGCTCGCCCTCGACCGCCATCTGCTCGCCCGCCGGGCCGCCAAAGCCGCCCAGGATCACGCTGATGAACGACCGGTTCATCGCCTTGCACATGATGTACGACAGGATCGCACCGCTTGAGCCGACCAATGCACCAACCACGATCAGCAGGTCATTTCCCAGGCTGAAGCCGATGGCCGCCGCCGCCCAGCCGGAGTAGCTGTTGAGCATCGAGACAACCACCGGCATGTCGGCCCCGCCGATGCCCATGATCAGGTGATAGCCGATGAACAGCGCCAGCAGCGTCATGATGACCAGCGTCCAGCTACCAGCGCCCGACAGGTACATCACCAGCAGCAGCAGCGACCCAAGGGCCGCGCCCGCGTTCAGCATATGCCCCCCCGGCAGCTTGGCAGCGGCGGTGTTCACCTTGCCCGCCAGCTTGCCATAGGCAATCACCGACCCGGTGAATGTGACCGCACCGATCCAGATGCCCAGCACCAGTTCGATCCGCAGGATGTTGATCTCGACCTGCGTTTTCTTGGCGACAAGCTGGGCAAAGCTGCCTTCGATTGTCTCGCCGGCTGCTTTCGCCGCCTCGACAAGGTTGATGGTGATATCGGCGTTGAAGCCCACAAAGACCGCTGCCAGACCGACCAGCGAATGCATCGCCGCGACCAGTTCGGGCATCTGCGTCATCTGCACGCGCTGCGCCAGCTGCACGCCGATGGCCCCGCCCAGACCGATCAGGATGAGCGACGCCAGCCACAGCCCCGACCCCGGCCCGATCAGCGTGGCCACCACCGCCAGCGCCATGCCGGCAATGCCGTACCACACGGCGCGTTTCGCGCTTTCCTGTCCCGACAAACCGCCAAGCGACAGGATGAACAGAACCGCCGCGACCACATAGGCCGCAATTGTGAATGCGTTATCCATGATCCTCTAACTCCCGCTTACGATTTCTGGAACATGGCAAGCATGCGCCGGGTGACGAGGAACCCGCCAAAGATGTTGATCCCGGCCATGAAGACCGACAGACCGGCCAGCAGCGTCACCAGACCCGAGGTCGAGCCGATCTGCATCACGGCGCCAAGGATGATGATCGAGCTGATCGCGTTGGTCACGGCCATCAGCGGCGTGTGCAGCGAATGGCTGACGCCCCAGATCACCTGGAAGCCGACAAAGACCGACAGCACGAAGACGATGAAATGCTGCATGAAGCTGGCCGGCGCATAAAGCCCCGCCGCCAGGATCAGCACGGTGCCGATGGCCAGCAGCGTGACCTGGTTCTTGGTCTGCGCCTTGAAGGCCGCAGTCTCTGCCGCGCGCTTTTCCTCGGGCGTCAGCTCCTTGACCTTTTCCTTGGGCTTGGCCGCGATCGCGTTCACCTTGGGCGGGGGCGGCGGCCATGTGATCTCGTGATCATGGGTCACGGTCGCGCCGCGGATCACGTCATCCTCCATGTTGTGCACGACCTTGCCGTCCTTTTCAGGCGTCAGGTCGGTCATCATGTGGCGGATGTTGGTGGCATAAAGGCTTGAGGCCTGCGACGCCATCCGGCTGGGGAAATCGGTATAGCCGATGATGATCACGCCGTTGTCGGTCACGATCCGTTCGTCGGCCTTGGTCAGCTTGCAGTTGCCGCCCTTTTCCGCCGCCAGATCGACGATCACGCTGCCGCGCTTCATCGAGGCGACCATATCCTCGGTCCACAGCTCGGGCGCTTCGCGGTTGGGGATCAGCGCCGTGGTGATGACGATGTCCATATCGGGGGCAAGCTCGCGGAACTTGGCCAGCTGCGCCTCGCGGAACTCGGGGCTTGAGACGCTGGCATAGCCGCCGGTCTTGGCCCCGTCCTGCTGCTCTTCCTCGAAATCGAGATAGACGAACTCGGCACCCATCGATTCGACCTGCTCGGCCACTTCGGGGCGCACGTCAAAGGCAAAGGTCATCGCGCCCAGGCTGGTGGCCGCACCGATGGCGGCCAGACCGGCCACACCCGCACCCACGACCAGCACCTTGGCGGGCGGCACCTTGCCCGCGGCGGTGATCTGCCCGGTAAAGAACCGGCCATAGTTGTTGCCGGCCTCGATCACCGCGCGATAGCCCGCGATGTTTGCCATCGATGACAGCGCATCCATCTTCTGCGCGCGGCTGATGCGCGGCACCATTTCCATGGCGATCACGCTGGCACCGGCCTTCTTGGCCTTTTCCAGACCTTTTTCATTGCCTGCCGGATTGAAGAAGGAAATCAGCACCTGCCCCTCGCGCAGGCGCTTCATCTCGGTATCGTAGGGCTGGCGGACCTTGGCGATGATATCGCACTCTTTCCACAGCGCGGCGGCGGTCTTGATCACCTCGACGCCGGCCTCGGCATAGGCGGCATCGGTGAACCCCGCCAGCGTGCCGGCCCCGGATTCGATCGCACAGTCATAGCCCAGCTTTTGCAAAGCCAAGGCCGAGTCCGGGGTCATGGCGACCCGCGCCTCACCCTCGTAAACTTCCTTTGGTGTTCCGATCTTCACGTATCCATCCCCTTTCTCGGCAGATAAATTTGGCCACCCCGACAGAGGCGGCCCCGCTCCTTAGATTATCCGCGCAACATTTGCAAAACTTCCCGTGGTCTTCGATTGCCAAAATGTCCCGGATTGTCAAACCCAACGCCGCGTTTTCTGACAATAGCGCGCGAAATCCGCCCGGAATTTACGCCTCAGGCGGTTTTCCTCGGGAATGATGAAGCGCCGCTCCAGTATCCAGACGAAAACCGGGATCAGCGGCAGCGCCAGAACCGAATCCCATCGCAGGATGAACCCCGTCAGGATCAGCACGTCCCCAAGATAGATCGGGTTGCGCGAGCGGCTGAAGATGCCGCTGCTGACCAGCCGGTCCGCGTCCAGATGCGGGATGATGGTGGTGCGCTGGCGGCGCATCTCGTAGACCGCCAGCAGTGCCAGAACCACGCCGCCGCCCACCAGAAGCCCGCCCGCGAAATCGGCCCAGGCCCCGCCAAACGACAGCCCCGCCGGGAAATGCACCGCCTGCGCCCAAGCCAGCGCCAGTGCCCCCAGCAGCCACACCGGCGGCAGGTCGATCCAGCGGATCACCTTGCCCGCCGCCGGTTGCTCAGGGTCATTCCCATTCCATCTCCTCGTAGACGCGTCCGGCGTTGCGCGTCGCCAGTTCCTCGAACGTGTCCATGTAGTCCCACTGTGACTGATCGACGTAATAGGCACCGGCCAGATCGCCACCCTCGTCGATATGCGCCCCGATCTTTTCACGCAGATCACGCAGGTAGGCGACGGTGCCTTTTGTCACAGTCTCCATCGTCGTCGGATGACCGTGGCCGGGGATCACATAGGTGGGGTTGAGCGCGGCGAACGGGCCTTCGAACGTCTCGATCCAGCAGCTTGTGCAGGTTTCGGGAAAGATCGGCGGCATGCGTTCGTGAAAGGCGATATCGCCCGCGATCATGATGCTGGGCTCGGGCAGCCAGACCTGCGCGTCGCCCGGATCATGCGACGGACCAAGATACAGAACCTCGATGCGCATGTCGCCCATCTCGACTGTATGGGTATCCTCGAACGACAGGTTGGGCAGCGCAATGGTCGTGCCCTCTGCCTTGTCGCGGTTATAGCCCTGCATCCCCTGCAGGATGAAATCGGCATCCTTTTCGAATGCCGCGATGGCATCTTCATGCGCCAGGATGTCAACGCCCTGCTCGGCCCAGTAGGCATTGCCAAGCATCGCGTGGCCCTGCCCGTTCTCGTTGATCACCAGCCGCACCGGCTGATCGGTCACGCTCTTGATCTCGTCATGCAGTGCCCGGGCGAGCCGGACCGATGCACCGGCGTTGATCACCACGACGCCATCGCCGGTCACAAGAAAGGACAGGTTGTTGTTGTGGCCCGAATTTTCATAGGTCGGCGGCGCGGTGGCGCCGATGGCAGACCAGACGCCCGGGTAGAATTCGACCGGTTTGTTGTACAGCTCCGACTGCGGATACTTGTCCGCGATATCCTCATGCGCGAACGCCATGCCCGCGCACAGCGTCACCAGCGCGGCGGCAGAAAAAAGTGGTCTCATGCTGTCCTCCCTCAAGATCCCGAAAACAAATTCACAGATATGAATACCAAAGTAAAGTGTCGGTGTGCAGCCGCATACGGACGCGCAACACCATGGCTTGCCACCCCCGGGCCAGCAGGTAGTCTGGCGCGAAATCAAACCGGAGGAGACAGACCATGACCCTACAGGGAAAACACGCGCTGGTAACCGGCGGCGGCACCGGAATCGGCCTTGCCATCGCGCGGGCACTGGCCGAACAGGGCGCGCAGGTCACCATCACCGGCCGCCGCGCCGAGGTGCTGGAGCAGGTGGCGGGCAACGGCCTGCATGGGCTGGCGATGGACGTGACCGACGAGGATCAGGTGCGCGACGTGATCGACACGGCAGTCGCCGCACGCGGCCCGCTGCAGATCATCGTCGCCAACGCGGGCATCGCCGAGGGGCGCAAGCTGCACAAGACCGACACCGCCCTGTGGCGCAAGATCATGACCACCAACCTCGACGGCGTGTTCTGGACCGTGCGCGAGGGCATGCGCTCGATGCTGGGCACAGACTGGGGCCGCGTGCTGGCGGTCAGTTCCATCGCAGGCGTGCGCGGCCTGCCCGGCGGCGGGGCCTATTCGGCCTCGAAACACGGGGTGATCGGCATGATGCGCAGCTTGGGCGAGGATTTTCTGGGCCAGCCCTACACCTTCAACTCGATCTGCCCCGGCTATGTCGACACCGACATCATCACCCGCAACGTCGACGCCATCAAGGACCGCGCGGGCATCTCGGCGGAAGAGGCGAAACAGGTCATGGTCGACTCGAACCGCCACAAACGCCTGATCGCCCCCGAGGAGGTCGCCGCCGCCGCACTCTGGCTCTGCATGCCCGGCAGCGAAAGCGTGAACGGACAGGAAATCCTGATCGCCGGTGGTCAGGTCGTCGGCAAATAGGGTGGGCATCTATGCCTCCCCTACCCCAACCCTGATGCGCATGGGCCGTGCATGGCATGTGCATGGCTTGCAGATCGCCCGGACCCCGGAATTTTCTGGACACCGCGTCGGCAAACGGCTACCCACAGGGCGAATACTTCAAGCCTAAAATACCATCCGACCGGAGCACGCCATGACCGATTTCGCCGCCACCAAGGCCCTCTTTCACCTGCCGCAAGGGGTGATCTATCTTGATGGCAACTCGCTCGGGCCGCTGCCCAAAGACGCCACCGACCGCATGGCAAGGGTCATGCAGGACGAATGGGGCGAGATGCTGATCACCGGCTGGAACAAGGCCGGCTGGATGGATCAACCCACCCGCGTGGGCGACCGCATCGCCCGGCTGATCGGCGCGGAACCGGGCCATGTGGTGATGGGCGACACGCTGAGCATCAAGGTCTATCAGGCCCTTGCCAGTGCGCTGATGATGAACCCCGACCGCAGGGTGATCCTGTCGGACAGCGGCAATTTCCCCTCTGATCTGTATATGGCCGAAGGTCTGATCCGCTTTCTGGGTCAGGATCACGAGCTGCGCGTTGTCGCCCCCGAGGAGGTGTCCGACCACATCACCGCAGATGTCGCGGTGATGATGATCACCGAGGTCGATTACCGCACAGGCCGGATGCATGACATGGCCACGCTGACCGCCAAGGCACATGAACATGGCGTCGTAACCGTCTGGGATCTGGCCCATACCGCCGGCGCCACCCCGGTCGACCTGAAAGGCGCTGATGCCGATTTCGCCGTTGGCTGCACCTACAAATACCTCAACGGCGGCCCCGGATCGCCGGCCTTCATCTACGTCAACCCGCGCCACGCCGACGCCGCCCTGCCCGCCCTCTCGGGCTGGCTGGGGCACGATGCGCCCTTCGCGTTCGAACCCAACTACCGCCCCGGCAAGGGCATCGACCGGATGCGCGTGGGCACCCCGCCGGTGCTGGCGCTGGCCGCGCTCGACTCGGCGCTGGACATCTGGGACATGACCGACATGCACGCCGTCCGCGCAAAATCGCAGGTGCTGACCGACCGGTTCATCGCGGGCGTCGAAGCCGCCTGCCCGATGCTGACGCTGGCCACCCCGCGCGACCCCGACCAGCGCGGCAGCCAGGTTTCCTTCAGGTTCTCCGACGGGTATGCCGCGATCCAGGCCCTGATCGCGCGCGGCGTGATCGGCGATTTCCGCGCGCCCGACATCATGCGCTTTGGCTTCACCCCGCTCTATATCGACGAGGGCGATGTCGACGCCGCAGTGGCAATCATCGCCGATGTGATGCAGAATGACCTCTGGGATCACCCCGATTACAAGACCCGCGCCAAGGTCACCTGATGCACCACACCACAGCCACCAGCCATCTGCCGCTCTGCCTGCCTGCCGGCTGGGCGGCGCTGTGGCGTCGTATGGCGGCAAATTCCTGCCTGAACGCATGACCGGCGGCCGCACCCGCCCCATCGTCCAGATACAGGAGACATACAGATGACCGACCCCTACGATCCCGCCACCGAAGGCGCCCAGATGCAATTCGACGGGCGCATGTCCTATGGTGATTACCTTGACCTCGACAGCGTGCTGGGGGCCCAGAAGACCCGCACTGACACCCATGACGAGATGCTGTTCATCATCCAGCACCAGACCTCCGAGCTGTGGATGAAACTGGCGATCCACGAAATCGCCGCCGCCCGCCGCACCCTGCAGGCCGGGCACACCCGCCCCGCCTTCAAGATGCTGTCGCGGGTGGCGCGCATCTTCGAGCAGCTCAACAACGCCTGGGACGTGCTGCGCACCATGACGCCCAGCGATTACACCGCCTTTCGCGATGCGCTGGGGGAAAGCTCGGGCTTTCAGTCGCACCAGTATCGCCAGATCGAGTTCATGCTGGGCAACCGCAACGCGGCCATGCTGCGGCCCCATTCCCATCGCCCCGACATCGTGCAGATGCTGCGCGACGAGATGGCGCAGCCCTCGCTCTATGACGTGGCGCTGCACCTGCTGCACGGCACGATCCCGCTGCCCGACGAGGTGCTGAACCGCGACCTGTCGCAAAAATACGCCCCTCATCCCGACGTGACCGCCGCCTGGGTGCAGGTCTACAGCGCGCCGTCAACCCATTGGGAACTCTACGAACTCGCCGAGAAGCTGGTGGATTTCGAGGATTACTTCCGCCGCTGGCGCTTCAACCACGTCACCACGGTGGAACGGGTCATCGGCTTCAAGCGCGGCACCGGCGGCACCGGCGGCGTCAGCTACCTGCGCCGCATGCTCGAGGTCGAGCTTTTCCCCGAACTGTGGCACATGCGCACCGACCTGTAAGCGCGCAGGTCATCCTTCGTTAAGGTTAACGCCGCCCCCGCAGCTTCATCTTGCCCCTAAACTCCGGGGGTGTGGGGGCTGGCCCCCACACAGCTATCCGGCAACGCGCAACGCCCGGCCAAAAAGCGCCGCCAGCCGGTCGGCACTGGCGCGATACGACGCGTGATCGGGCTTGGACGCTTTCAGCCCGTGCAGCGCGGTCATCATCGTCTCGGCCAGCGCCCGCGCAGCGCCGCCGAACGGGGCGAGGTCCACTCGGCCCGCCACCGCTTCCTCTGCCAGCCAACCGGCGTAGATCGCCGCAAGCCGCGCCTCGCCGGCCTCGGCCACATCGGCGGCCTGCGCGTATTTCGTATCCAGCAATTCCTCGCCATGGGGCGAGTTCAGCAACGCCTCGAACAACTCGCCCGCCTGCACCTCGAAGGCAGCGCGCAACGCCTCGTCCACCGGACGTCCGGGGTGCAATTCGGCCCGCACCGCCGCCTCGGCGGTGTCGTAGTAATAGCCCGCAAGCGAGCGGAAGATGTCTTCCTTGTTGCGGTAATGCAGGTACAGCGCCGCCCGCGACATGCCCGCCCCGCGCGCTATGTCTTCCATCGAGGTGCGGCGAAAGCCGTAGTTGCGAAACGCATCAAAAGCCGCGCCCAGAATGGCCTTTTGTCGCGGATCATGGTCCGTGGGCGGGTGCGGTGGGTGTGTCATGACAAAGCGGTGACAGATCGGGTGAAAACTGTCAATTGACACACTGACATAAATGCTCCATTTTGTCATAAATGCCAGGTGACAGGAGTCCCCATGCCCACCAGACTGACCATCAACGGCACATCCCATGACGTGGATCTGCCCGAGGACGTGCCCCTGTTGTGGGTGCTGCGCGACGAGATCGGGTTGACCGGCACCAAGTTCGGTTGCGGCGTGGCGGCCTGCGGGGCCTGCACCGTGCATATCGACGGTCAGGCCGTGCGGTCCTGCCAGGTGGCGCTGGCGGATGTCTGGGGCGACGTGACCACGATCGAGGGTCTGGGCACGCCAGAGGCACTCGGCGCGCTGCAATCGGCGTGGGTCGAGCATCAGGTGGCGCAATGCGGCTATTGCCAGTCGGGCCAGATCATGCAGGCCGCCAGCCTGCTGGCCGAAAACCCCAGCCCGTCGGACAGCGAAGTAGATGATGCGATGCAGGGCAATCTGTGCCGCTGCGGCACCTACCCGCGCATCCGCGCCGCCATCCACACCGCCGCCGCAAAGATGGAAGGCTAAGCCCATGGCAAGCATCGGAAAAATCGCCCGCCGCACCTTCCTGATCGGGTCCGCCGCCATCGTCGGTGGCGCCGCATTCGGGGCGTGGTACGTGGGCCGGCCCGCCGCCAACCCCCTGCGCCCCGGCGCGGGCGAGGCGGCGTTGACCCCGTTCGTGATGATCACGCAGGACGGCGTGACCCTGATCACCCCGCGCGCCGAGATGGGCCAGGGCACGCAGACCACGCTGGCCGCCCTGATCGCCGAGGAACTGGACGTCGCATGGCAGGACATCCGCATCATGCACGGCCCGCCCGCCGCCGCCTATTACAACGGCGCGCTGATGGGCGAGGCGATCCCCGGCAAGGGCTATGACCAGTCCGATTTCATGCACGGGCTGGCCGAGACCATCGGCAAGGTCGGCAAGGTGTTCGAGATGCAGGTCACCGGCGGCTCGACCGCGATGAAGGACGGGTTTGACCGCCTGCGCATCGCCGGGGCCACCGCGCGCGAGGCGCTGAAATCCGCCGCCGCCGCACGGCTGGACGTGGACGTGGCGCAACTGCGCACGGAAAATGGCGCGGTCATCGCCACCGATGGCACCGCCATACCCTACGCCGATCTGGCGACCGAGGCCGCACAGGTGGACCTGCGCGCGCCCGACCTGCGCGACCCCTCCGAATGGAAATACCTGGGCCAATCCATGCCCCGGCTGGACATGGTCGAAAAGGCCACCGGCACCGCCACCTTCGGCATCGACGTGCGCCCAGAGGGGCTGATGTTCGCGGCCCTGCGGATCAACCCGCGCCGGGCAGGCATGGTCAGCTTCGACGCCAGCGCCGCGGAAACCATGCCGGGCGTCGAAAGGGTGGTCGATCTGGGCACCGGCATCGCCGTCGTGGGCCGCAACACATGGCTGGCGCAGCAGGCGGCGGACGCGGTCGAGATCGAGTGGGAAGCCGCCCCCTACCCCGCCGACACGGCGGCGATCTTCGACCGGATCGCGGCGGCCTTCGACACAGGCGCGAACTCGACCATGCGCAACGACGGCGATGCCGACACCCTGCCGCAGGGTGCCACGGATGTGACGGCAAACTACAGCCTGCCCTACCTGGCCCATGCCACGATGGAGCCGATGAACGCCACCGCCCATTTCACCGGCGATACGCTGACGGTCTGGTGCGGCAATCAGGCCCCCACGTTCACCCGCGATCACTGCGCCCGCGCGGCGGGGTTGGACCCCGATAAGGTCGAGGTGATCACCACATATCTGGGCGGTGGGTTCGGGCGGCGCGGCGAAATGGATTTCAGCACCTATGCCGCGCAACTGGCCGTCGCCATGCAAGGCACGCCGGTGCAACTGACCTGGAGCCGCGAAGAGGACATGCGCCACGATTTCTATCGTCCCGGCGCGATGGCCCGGATGCGCGGCGCGGTGCAGGACGGCCGGGCGGTGCTGCTGGACGCGCAGGTGGCCGCGCAATCGACCACGCAGCAGGCGATGGGCCGTTGGCTGGGCATGTCCCCCGGCGGGCCCGACAAGGGCCATGTCGACGGGCTGTTCAACGCGCCCTATGCCATCCCGAACCACCGGGTGCGCGGCTATCTGGCCGATCTTGCGGTGCCGGTCGGATTCTGGCGCTCGGTCGGTGCGTCGTTCAACGCGTTCTTTCAGGATTGCTTCATGGACGAGATGGCCCATGCAGCCGGTGCCGATCCGCTGGAGTTCCGCCTTGCATTGATGCGCGATGAATACCCCACAGGTGCGGCCGTGCTTGAGGCGGTGCGCGAGATGTCGGGCTGGGGCGGCGACAAACCCGCCAATACCGGGCGCGGCGTGGCCTTTTGCTACAGCTTCGGCACGCCGGTGGCGCAGGTGGTCGAGGTTGTGGACGAAGACGGCACAATCCGCATCGCCCGCGTCTGGATCGCCTGCGATGTGGGCACCGCGCTGGACCCGGGGATCATCGAGGCGCAGATGGTCGGCGGCTGCATCTACGGCCTGTCGGCGGCAGTAAGCGAAGAGATCACCTTTGCCGATGGCATGGCCGAGCAGGGCAATTTCCCCGATTACGACGCGCTGCGCATGCACAACACGCCGGAATTCTCGGTGCGCATCCTTGAAAACAACCTCCGTATGGGCGGCGTGGGCGAACCCGGCACGCCCCCGGCGGCCCCGGCACTGGCCAATGCGCTGTTCGATCTGACCGGCACCCGCGCGCGCGACTTGCCGCTGAACCGCACGTTCGATCTGCTGATCTGAACAGGATCGGCCCAAATGTGAGCTTTCGAGGGCATATGGTAAACATGTCCTCGAATTAACCTTAATTCCAACTAAAACCTGCCGCACCCCGTCTGTAGCCAGTTCGGAAACATCAGGATGCGGGTGCCATGCCGACGACTTTCAACTGGATCTACCTCGGGGTTTCCTCGACCACTATCGACCCGACCGAAGGCAATGCGATCGCCGAGAATGCGAATCTGCTTGTCGGTCAGACGTTTGGCTCGGAAACCAACCCGCTCTACCAAAGCGTCACCCGCGCCACGATGATCGACAACGGTGGCTCTCCGACGGCGCTTGATACCAACAACTTGGCATCCAATGACGAGTTCACAACGGATATCGGCAACGGTTCGCAGACCTTCACCTTTGACGGAGTCGCAGTCTATTCTGCAACGCTGAGCTATACCGACGGTACACCTGCCAGCTTCGCCGCGATCGTTGTGCAAGACACGCTTGGCAACCTGTTTTTGGCACCACCACTGTCTTTCAGTGGCGATGTTCCCACGCTGACCGCCCGTCCGATCGAATCAATCACGCTGAACACGCTGACTGCCAACAACGGCAACTTGGGCTCCGACAGGCAGGATATCGGCTTTGACGATGGTATCGTGCAGGGCACCAGCGGCAATGATCTGATCGATGCGGGCTATATCGAGCCGGTAACCGAGGGCTCGGACCGTGTCGACAACAACGATGGGCTTGATGGCAGCAATGCCGACGTGATCCAGGCCGGTGCAGGCAGTGACACGGTCTTTGCCGGGCTGGGCGACGACACCGTGTTCGGCGGCACCGGCAACGACCTGATCTACGGCGGCGCGGACAACGACGAGCTTTATGGCGAGGCCGGCACCGACACGCTGTATGGCGGCGCGGGCAATGACAGCCTGTTCGGCGGGGCCGGCGACGATGTGATCCATGGCGACGGCCCGTCGGGCGGGCGCTGGGAATACGCGACCTACACGCGGGATTTCACATCGGCCAACGGTCAGGCCTTTACCATCGAAAGCGGCACGCTGGCCGCCACCGGCACGGCCGACAGCTTTGACATCCGCGGGCTGGGTCAGGCCGCCACCGGACAGGGCGACCCCAATGATTTCGGGGTGATCTATACCTCGACCCTGTTTGCACCGGATGATGGCACCTACCGGTTCCAGACCACGTCCGACGATGGCTCGACCATCCGCATCCTTGACGAGCAGGGCAATCCCCTGAGCTTCACCAATCAGGACGGCAGCACGACGTCGTTCATGAACAACGATTTTCATCAGGGCGCCACCACCCGCTGGGGCGAGGTCGCGCTTGACGCCAACACGCTCTACACGATCGAAGTCCGCTATTGGGAGAACCTGGGTGCCGAGGTGCTGTCGGCACAGGTGACGCCGCCCGGCGGGGTGGCCGAGGATCTGGCAACCAGCGATCTGGTGGTCGGACCCGGGCTTGACGACGGCGACGATTCCATCGACGGCGGCGCGGGGGCCGACCTGATCTTTGGCGGTGGCGGCAACGATACCATCATGGCCAGCCAGGGCGACACCGTCTTTGGCGGGGCGGGCGAGGATCTGTTCATCCTCGACAGGCTGGGCGACTCGGGCAGCATATTCATCGACGGCGGCACATCGGACGAGCCGGGCGGCGACACGCTGGACCTTAACGGCCATGCCGATCGCACCACGCTGTCCTTCACGCCTTCGGCGCTGGACCCTGACGCCTTTGACGGCACCGTCACGATGACCGATGGCACGGTCGTCACCTTCCGCAACATCGAGAACATCATCTGCTTCACTCCGGGCACGATGATCGCCACCCCGTCGGGCGAGCGTGCAATCGAAACGCTGCGCCCGGGCGATCTGGTGCTGACCCGCGATGACGGCCCGCAGCCCGTGGGCTGGGCCGGGCGCTCGACCGTACCGGGGATGGGCCCGTTTGCCCCCATCCGTCTAGAACCCGCTCTGACCGGCGCGCGCCGCGCCCTGACCGTGTCGCCGCAACACAGGATGATGATCGCCGACTGGCGGGCCGAGCTGCTGTTCGGCACACCCGAGGTGTTCGTGCCGGCGCTGCACATGCTCGGCTTCGACGGGGCCACCATCGCCCCGGCCCCGCAGGTCACTTATATCCACCTGATGTTCGACCGTCATCAGGTGATCACTGCGGACGGCGCGCCAAGCGAGAGTTTCTTTGCCGCCGGTCAAGGCCTTGACGTGTTGGCACCCGAGGCGCTGGCAGACCTGTTTGCCGCCTATCCCGCGCTGCGTGCCGGGCCCAAGGCCTATGGCCCGACAGCGCGCCTTTGCCTGCGCGCCTTTGAATCGAACGCGCTGCTGGCGCGGATGCACCGTCGTAGACCTGCGCAGCAGGCCACGCAAGCCGCGTGATCCGTCAGGGCCTCACGCCGATTTCAGGATCTGCGGCTGGCGTGCCCCGGCCCAGGCCCGGACCGCATCGCCAAAGGCGGTGAACAGCGGGCGCGATACCGGATCATTGGCCGCGTCCCACTCGGGATGCCACTGCACCGACAAGGTGAACCCCGGCGCATCGCGCACAAAGATCGCCTCGGGCGTGCCATCAGGCGCGTGACCTTCGATCTCGATGCGCGCGCCCGGGGTCAGGATACCCTGCCCGTGCAGCGTGTTGGTCATCACCTGCGCCGCGCCAAACAGCCGGTGAAACACCCCGCCTTCGGTCAGGGTCACCTTGTGGCGCAGGGCGAATTTTTCCTCAAGCGTGCCATCGGGGGGCATGCGGTGGTTCATCCGGCCAGGAATGTCGCGGATTTCGGGGTGCAATGTGCCACCCATGGCCACATTCACCTCTTGAAACCCACGGCAGATGCCGAACACAGGCTGGCCGCGTTCGACGCAGGCACGCACCAGCGGCAGGGTGATCGCATCGCGGGCACGGTCGAAATCGCCATGCGCCTCGGTCGGCTCGTGACCATATTCCTCGGGGTGGACATTGGGCCGCCCGCCGGTCAGCAGGAAACCATCACAGGTGTCCATCAACTCGGCAACCGACATGAATCGCGGATCGGCTGGCACGATCATCGGCAAACATCCGGCAACGCAGGCCACAGCTTCGGAATTCATCGTGCCGCCCGCATGCGTCGGGTAGGTGTCGTTGATCAGATGTGTATTGCCGATGATTCCGACGACGGGTCTGGTCATGATGCGCCTGTTGCCTGTGAGTTGACGCCTAGATATAGCGCAAGCGCGGTCAAGAAAACACCCCACGTGCCCAATCGCCCCGCACAGCCCCCCTGCGCGCCCTAAAAACGGGCAGTTGCGCGCCTCGCACGCTATCCCGCCGCCTTCAGCTCCAGCCGCCGACGATGCAGCACAGGCTCGGTATAGCCCGAAGGCTGCTCCCGGCCCTCGAACACCAGCGCGCAGGCGGCCTGAAAGGCGATGCCGTCGAACCCCGGTGCCATGGGGCGATAGGCCGGATCGTCCGTGTTCTGCCCATCGACCACGGCGGCCATCTTCTGCATCGCGCCCATCACCTGATCGCGGCTGACGACACCGTGATGCAGCCAGTTGGCGATATGCTGCGAGCTTATGCGACAGGTCGCGCGATCCTCCATCAGGCCCACATCGTTGATGTCAGGCACTTTCGAGCACCCCACCCCCTGATCGACCCAGCGCACCACATAGCCCAGGATGCCCTGCGCGTTGTTTTCCACCTCGCGCATCACCTGCGCCTCGGTCCATTTGCGGAAACTGGCGGTGGGGATGTCCAGCAGCATGTCCAGATGCGCGCGCCGCCCGCCCGCCTTCAACCCGTCCTGCACCCGGAACACATCGACCTGATGATAATGCAGCGCATGCAGCGTGGCGGCCGTGGGGCTGGGCACCCAGGCGCAGGTCGCCCCGGCCTTGGGATGCTCGATCTTCTGTTCCAGCATCTCGGCCATCGCGTCGGGCTTGGCCCACATGCCCTTGCCGATCTGCGCGCGCCCCTGCAGCCCGCATTCCAGCCCGATATCCACGTTCAGGTTCTCATAGGCACCGATCCAGGCCTTGCGCTTGATGAAATCCTTGCGGCTGAAGGGCCCGGCCTCCATGCTGGTGTGAATCTCGTCGCCGGTGCGATCCAGAAAGCCGGTGTTGATGAAGCACACGCGTGATTTCGCGGCGCGGATACATTCCTTGAGGTTGGCAGATGTCCGCCGCTCCTCATCCATGATCCCCAGCTTGACGGTGTTGCGCGGCAGGCCCAGCGCGTCCTCGACCCGGTCGAACGTCTCGGCGGCAAAGGCAACCTCGTCCGGCCCGTGCATCTTGGGCTTGACCACATAGACCGATCCGGTGACCGAATTGCCCCCCTCGCGCGCCAGATCGTGCATGGCGATCAGCGTGGTGATCATGCCATCCATCAGCCCCTCGAAAATCTCGGCCCCGTCGCGGGTCAGGATCGCGGGGTTGGTCATCAGATGGCCGACGTTGCGCACCAGCATCAGCGCGCGGCCTTTCAGGGTCATCGCCCCCTGCCCGTCGGGTGCCGTATAGCTGCGGTCGTCCGACAGCCGCCGCGTCACCTGCGCGCCGCCCTTGTCGAATGTCTCGGTCAGATCGCCGCGCATCAGGCCCAGCCAGTTGGCATAGGCCGCCACCTTGTCGGCAGCATCCACGCAGGCCACCGAATCCTCGCAATCCATGATCGCCGACAGCGCGCTTTCGATCTGCACATCGGCCAGCCCTGCCTGATCGCGGCTGCCGATGGGATGCGTGCGATCAAACACCAGTTCCACATGCAGGCCGTGATTGACCAGCAGCACCGCATCGGGCGCCTTGGGGTGGCCGCGATAGCCCACGAATTGCAAAGGGTCCGCCAGCGGCAGATCATCCACCAACAGCCGCCCCCGCTCGACATGATAGCGCCGGGCATCCGCGTGGCTGGTGCCGTCCACCGGAAACGCCTGATCCAGAAACACCCGCGCCCGCGCCACCACGCGCGCCCCGCGCCCCTTGTCATAGCCGCCCGAGGGCACCGGCGCGCCCATCACATCGGTGCCATAGAGGCAGTCATACAGGCTGCCCCAGCGCGCATTCGCCGCGTTCAGCGCAAACCGCGCATTGGTGATCGGCACCACCAGTTGCGGACCGGCCATGCGGGCAATCTCGGGGTCCACATTGTCGGTGTCGATCCGGAAATCCCCGCCCTCGGGCACAAGATATCCGATCTCGTCCAGAAACCGGCGATAGGCCTGCGCATCGTGCTGCTGGTCGGCCCGCTCGCGGTGCCACGCGTCGATCTGTGCCTGCAATTCCGCGCGGCGCTCCAGCAGGCGGGCGTTTTTCGGCCCCTGGACATGAGCAATCTCCGACAGCCCCGCCCAGAAGGCATCGGGCGCGACACCCGTGCCGGGCAAAGCCCGCGTTTCGATGAAGTCCACCAGTTCGCTGGCCACTTGCAGGCCGTGCTTATCGATGCGTGCGGTCATGCGCCCCTCCTGTCCGTTGGTTTCAGGATTAGGGCAGAAGTTTCCTATAGGCAACAGGATTGGTAAAGATGCTTTACCAATTTTTGCAAATCCCTTCGTGTGGGTTAAAGTTTCACCCCTGCTTTCGCGCATCCCCGACAGATCGCGGCCTTTCACGGCGGCAGCGATCCGAGCAGTAGCGCACCTCGTCCCAGACCTTGGCCCACTTCTTGCGCCACGCAAAAGGCCGTCCGCAGGTGGCACAGGTCTTTTCCGGCAGGTCCGATTTGCGGCGCATCCGGGTCACAGGTCGAACTTCAGCTGGCGATCCTCGGGGGTTTCGCGCACGGGATCGCGCACGAACCGGCCCGTTCCGTCCTTGCGGCTGGCATGCTTGTGCACGATCGCTTGCGCGGTCTTGCGGAACTGATCGCCCTTGCGCACCGCCCACACGGTCTCGCGCGCCTGTGCCGCTGCGCGTTTCACATCGACCAGCGGCTCGGGATAGACCTTGCCCAGCACCCGCCCCGCCTGCGGCCAGCGCCACGGCTCCTGCAGCCAGTCATTCGGCACCCCGGCCAGTTCGGGCACCCAGGCCCGGGTGAACACCCCGTCCGGGTCCTGATCCAGACCCTGCTTCACCGGGTTGTAGATGCGAACCGTGTTCATCCCCGTGGTGCCCGACTGCATCTGCACCTGGCTCCAGTGTATGCCCGGCTCGTAATCGGTGAACAACCGCGCAAGAATCGGCCCGGTCGCGCGCCAGTCCAGCCACAGATGATAGGACGCCACCGCCATCACCATGCTGCGCATCCGGAAATTCAGCCACCCGGTCGCGTTCAGATAGCGCATGCAGGCATCGACAAAGGGCAACCCGGTCTGCCCGTTGGCCCAGGCGTGGAGCTGCGCGGCATCAGGTTCGACCGGGCGCAGCCCCTCATAGGCCGGATGCAGGCAGCGCCATTCGATCGCCGGTTCATCCTCCAGCTTCTGCATGAAGTGATCGCGCCAGGCCAGCCGCGACTGGAACGATCGCATCGACCCCGGCCAGCTCTTCTGCCCCCGGACCTGCGCCGCACGCTCCACACCAGCCTGCGCCACTTCGCGCCCCGACAGGGTGCCAAAGGCCAGATGCGGCGACAGGCGCGAACACGCATCCGCGCCATAAAGCGGCGAGGACATGGCACTGCGATAGTCGCGCCCGCGCGCATGCAGGAACGTATCCAGCAGGCGCAGCCCCTCGACTCGCCCGCCCGGCTGCCGCTGCGGACAGGGATCATGCAGCCCCAGCGCCTTTGCGTCCGGCAACGGATCACTGATGACACCCTGCTGCACTAACCTCAGTCCCTGCACCGAAACCTGCGGCTGACGCACGAAGCCATCCCGCCGCGCGGCCCAGCCGTCGCGCCCGCGCAACCGCCGCACCACGCCCGATTGCGGCATCTCCTGCCACGCCACACCCTGCCCGCGCGCCCACGCTGCCACCGCCCGGTCTCGGGCATAGGTCCAGGCGTTGCCGGTTTCCTCGTGGCTGACCAGATGGCACACGCCGTGCCGCTGGCGCAGATCGTCCAGCACCTCGACGGCATCGCCCACGCGCACCACCAGCCGGCCATCCAGATCGGCATCCAGATCACTCAGGCTTTCGCGCAGGAACGCATACTGCCGCCCCGACGCATCGGGCTGCGCCCATAATTCAGGCTCGACAATATACAACGGGATCACCGGCCCCAGCGCCGCCGCGCGGGCAAGGGCCGGATGATCGTGCAGGCGCAGATCGCGCTTGAACCAACAGACCACCGCATCTTTCATGCGTTACGATCTAGCGGCGGCGCGCGCGACGGCAAAGGCTCAGTCAGCCGGGACTTCATCGCCCGTGCGACCGTCGATCCGCGTCTCGGGCGTCTCCGGCGCATTCCCGTTCACGATCACCCATCCGCCGAACAGGATCAGAAGCACCACGGCAAATGCCACCGCGCCCTTCATCCCCAGCAACGAGGGCTTGTGTTTCTTTTCCTGCTTTTCGACATCGGTGTTCGGTGCTGACATGGCAAACCTCAATTTCTGCTGTCCCGGCCCTGTCCGGCGGGCCATTGAAGCCCGCACCGCATCGTTCTACCCTCTGGACAAACCCGGATCATATGACTGGAGCGCCCACGATGAAAGACGCCTCTACCAACACCATATATCTTTGTGACTACACGCCACCAGCATACCTGGTCGAAAAGGTCGATCTGACCTTCCACCTGAGCCCGGAAAAAACACGCGTTATCAGTCGCATAGCATTCAAACCCAACCCTGCCTCACAATCGGGTGACTTCTTCCTGCATGGCGAGGACCTGACCCTGCTCCGCGCCAGCATCGACGGCCAGCCAGTCACGCCCGATGTCACCGATCAGGGCCTGACCTGCGCCGTGCCCGACGCCCCCTTCGTGTGGGAGGCCGAGGTTCACATCAATCCCGCCGCCAACACAGCACTCGAGGGGCTGTACATGTCGAACGGCATGTACTGCACCCAGTGCGAGGCCGAAGGCTTTCGCAAGATCACCTACTACCCCGACCGCCCCGACGTGATGGCCCCCTTCACCGTGCGCATCAACGGCCCGCATCCGGTGCTGCTGTCCAACGGCAACCCGGCGGGCGCGGGCGACGGCTGGGCCGAATGGCACGACCCCTGGCCCAAACCCGCCTATCTCTTCGCGCTGGTGGCGGGCGATCTGGTGGCCCATCCCGACACATTCACCACCCGCTCGGGCCGGCATGTCGATCTCAACATCTGGGTGCGCCCGGGCGACGAGGACAAATGCGCCTTTGGCATGGAGGCGTTGAAAGCCTCGATGACATGGGATGAACAGGTCTATGGCCGCGAATACGATCTGGACGTGTTCAACATCGTCGCCGTCGATGATTTCAACATGGGCGCGATGGAGAACAAGGGCCTGAACGTCTTCAACTCGTCCTGCGTGCTGGCCAGCCCCGAAACCAGCACCGACATGAATTTCGAACGGATCGAGGCGATCATCGCGCATGAGTATTTCCACAACTGGACCGGCAACCGCATCACTTGCCGCGACTGGTTCCAATTGTGCCTCAAGGAGGGGCTGACGGTCTTTCGTGACAGCCAGTTCACCGCCGACATGCGCAGCGCCCCGGTCAAGCGCATCAGCGACGTGATCGCCCTGCGCGGGCGCCAGTTCCGCGAGGACAACGGCCCGCTGGCCCATCCGGTGCGCCCCGCCAGCTTTGTCGAGATCAACAATTTCTACACCGCCACGATCTATGAAAAGGGCGCCGAGCTGATCGGGATGCTCAAACGCCTTGTAGGCGACGATGCTTACGACCGCGCGCTCGACCTCTATTTCGACCGCCACGATGGCGACGCCGCCACGATCGAGGATTGGCTGACGGTGTTTCAGGACGCCACCGGCCGCGACCTGACCCAGTTCAAGCGCTGGTACGAACAGGCCGGCACCCCGCGCCTTTCTGTCACCGAAGAGTTCGCCGACGGCACCTATACCCTGACGTTCGAACAGCACACCCCCGCCACCCCCGGCCAGCCCGACAAGGGCCCGCAGGTGATCCCCATCGCCGTGGGCCTGTTGAACCCAAACGGCGACGAGGTGGTGCCGACCACCGTGCTGGAGATGACCGAAGCGAAACAAGGCTTCACCTTCGACGGGCTGACCGCGCGGCCTATCCCGTCGATCCTGCGCGACTTTTCCGCCCCTGTGATCGTCCAGCGCGACACTACCAATGCCGAACGCGCTTTTCTGCTGGCGCATGACACCGACCCCTTCAAAAAGTGGGAGGCCGGGCGCGACCTGGCCCGCGACGTGCTGATCCGCATGGTGCGCGACGGGGCCGCCCCCGATGACGGCTATCTCTCGGCGATGCACGCCATGCTGCGCGACGACACCGCCGATCCGGCCTTCCGCGCGCTGGCCCTTGGGCTGCCGTCGCAGGACGACATCGCGCAGACGCTCTATGACACCGGCACCACCCCCGACCCGCAGGCGATCTGGGACGCCGGGCAAACCCTGCGGCAGGCGCTGGCCCAGCAGATGCAGGACACGCTGCCCCGGCTCTACGCCCAGCATCAGGTCACCGACCTCTACCGCCCCGATGCCGCGCAATCGGGCAACCGCGCACTGGCCAACGCCGCGCTGTCCCTGCTGACCCGTCTGGACGGAGGCGCACAGGCCCAGCGCCAGTATGACGCAGCCGACAACATGACCCAGCAGCTCGCCGCCTGGGGCTGCCTGTTGCAGGCCGGCAAGGGCGACCAGGCCACCGCCGCCTTCTACGACCAGTGGCGGCACGACCGGCTGGTGATCGACAAATGGTTCAGCCTTCAGGTGGTCCATGCCGACCCGTCGCAGGCCGTCGAAACCTGCGCGGCCCTCACCGATCACCCTGATTTCAATTGGAAGAACCCCAACCGCTTCCGCGCCACGCTGGGTGCGCTGGCGATGTCGCCCGCCGCCTTCCACCGCGCCGACGGGGCGGGCTATGCGTTGCTGGCCGACTGGCTGATCCGGCTCGATCCGCTCAATCCGCAGACCACCGCCCGCATGTGCAGCGCGTTCGAGACCTGGTCACGCCATGATACGACCCGGCAGGCCCACGCCCGCGCCGCGCTGAAACGCATCCTTGCCACTCAGGGCCTCAGCCGCGACACGACCGAGATGGTCGGCCGGATCCTTGGCTGACCCCACGCCCCTGACCCACCACAGCCGGGGCCGGTCGCGCCGCAATATGGGCGCGCTGGTGCTGATCTGGGCCGGGCTGGCGGGGCTGCTGGTGTTTCTCGACGCGGCCCCCTGGATCGTGGCCAGCCTTGCCCTCTTCACCCTGCCGCTGGCGTATGAGGTCTGGCGCAACCCGCAGTGCCGCCTGACCCTCGATGCCACCGCGCTGGACTGGCAGGGCATCCTGGGGGCCGACCGCGTGCCGCTGGTGCGCATCGACAAGGTCCGCTTCGACCGCCGCCTCGACATGTCGATGCGCGTCACGCTGGTGCTGACCGACGGGCGCAAGCTGCGCCTGCCGCATGACGTGCTGCCCCCGCCCGAGCGGCTGGAAACCGCGCTGCAGGCCTATGGCGTGAAAACCGAAAGACACCCGTTCTCGCTTATCGGCTGATCCGCTTCATCTTGCCAGGTAAACTCTGGGGTGAATGCGGCGCAGCCGCAGAGGGGCAACGCCCCTGCCTCTCTTGATCAAACCTGCGCGCCGCAGGCGCTCCGCAAGGTCACGCCGGATCAGGGGCGCGCGCCATCGCCACCAGCCCCAGCCTGCGCGCCGCCTCCAGCGACAGGATGCCCGAGTCCACCCCGTCCGGCGATTGATAGCGGCGGATGGCGGCGCGGGTGGCGCGGTCCATCTCGCCGCTCTCGGCGCCGCGGTACAGGTCCCGCGCCGCAAGCGCGCGTTGCAGGCTGGCCACGAACTCGGGCGTCAGCACCTCCGGGCAGGGTGTCTCGAACCATGTCTCGCGGCGTTCGCGCACGATCTGCTGGCGCGTCTCGGTGCGATAGACCGCTGGCGACACGACCGCGCCATCGGCCCCGGTCTCGGCCGGCTGCACGATCACCTGTTCGGTCACCGTCTCGATCAGCGCGGGCGTTTCGGTCTTGCCCCAGCAGGTGCCGGGCGGCGCCCCCGGCGGCGCCGGCTGGAACAGCCGTGTGGCCGGGGGCTCGGCCTGCGTGCTCTGGCACGCCGACAAGACGGCCAGCGCGATCAGCGCGGCGACGAAACGGGGGGATATCTGCATCTGCCTTGCGCCTCTTGCCGACCTCTGACGGGCCTGTCCGCCGCAGGTTACCCGGTTTTCTCCGGCAGATAAAGCGCACCCTCGGGCTCGCTGTCCAGCAGCCGGTCCAGCATGTCCGAGATATCCTCGATCCCCTCGGCGATCACATGGGTCACCCCGGCCTCGCGCTGCACCCGTCCGGTCACGCGCAGCAGCCGCCCCGCGATCACCGCCCGGCGGAACCGTTCATAGATCTTGCGCCAGACGATCACGTTCACCGTCCCGGTCTCGTCTTCCAGCGTCAGAAAGATCACCCCCTTGGCGGTGCCCGGGCGCTGGCGCAGGATCACCAGCCCCGCCACCGTCACCCGCGCGCCGCCCGGTGGACGGTCCAGATGCGCCGCCACCAGCGCCGCGGGCGGGCGTGCCCAGCCCGGCGGCCCGGGCCTGTTCATCTCGTGCATCCGGGTCAAGCGCGTCATGAGAACAAATATAGAACATATGCCGATTCCCGCAACCCCGCGACACCATATGCGAAAATTGCGCTGGCACGGCCCCCGGTGCTTGGCTAGGAAAGACCCCGAAACCGTCCAAGGGGAGAGCATAGCACATGGCCAAGATCACCTATATCGAGCACAACGGAACCGAGCACGTCGTCGACGTCGCCAACGGCATGACCGTCATGGAAGGCGCGCGCGACAACAACATTCCGGGCATCGAGGCCGATTGCGGCGGGGCCTGCGCCTGTTCCACCTGCCACGTCTATGTCGATGCGGCCTGGGTCGAGAAACTGCCCGCCAAGGACGACATGGAAGAGGACATGCTGGATTTCGCCTACCAGCCCGATCCCGGCCGCTCGCGCCTGACCTGCCAGTTGAAGGTCAGCGATGCGCTGGACGGTCTGGTGGTGCACATGCCCGAAAAGCAGATCTGACCATGACGCGCGGCGGGCAGATCCTGTGCCGCGCCGCGCTGCTGCTCTGGGCCGGTGCGGCGACGGCCCAGACGATCACACAGGCCGAATACACCGATCCCACCACCCGCTATGCCCACGGCGTCTTAGGGGACGCGGTGGAATGGGGCGCCCTGCGCCTGACACTGTCGGACGGGCGGCACCTGGTGATGACCCTGCCCGACACCTTGGTGTTCGAGGATACCAGCCCAAGGCTGGCCGATCTGGACGGCGACGGCAGGCCCGAGGTCGTGGTGGTCGAATCCAGCCTGACCGCAGGTGCGCGGCTGGCCGTCTATGGCCCCGCAGGCCGGATCGCCGCGACGCCCCATATCGGCACGCGCAACCGCTGGCTGGCCCCGGTGGGCGTCGCCGATCTGGATGGCGATGGCCGGGTCGAACTGGCCTATGTCGACCGCCCCCATCTGGCCAATCGGCTGCGGGTCTGGCGCTATGACGCGGGCACGCTGACCCATCTGGCCGATGCCGACGGGCTGACCAACCACAAGATCGGCTGGGATTTCATCCCCGGGGGCATCCGCGACTGCGGCACCGGCCCGCAGATGATCACCGCCGATGCGGGCTGGCAACAGGTGATGGCCACGCAGTTCGACGGCACGCGCCTGATCTCGCAGCCGATCGCGCCCTATACCGCCCCGCGCGATCTGGATGCCGCGCTGAGCTGTCCCTGATCACTCGCGCCGCGCCGCCGCGGTCAGGATGCCCGGCAGCGCCGCCGCGCTGATCGCGGGCCAGCGCCGGTGCTGCCCGCGCCGCAGCAGCAGCCATGCCACCGCCGCCATCGCCAGCCCCACAAAGGCCAGCGCCGTGACCCCCGCCAGCAGCACCACCGCCACCGAAATCGCCACCGCAGCCGCCACCGCGCCCAGCGTCACGGCCATCATCACCCGCCCCGGCACGCCCGATCGCGATACTGGATGCGAAACCCCGGGGTCAGCTCGGCCAGGCGCTCGGCCACGGCGGCGCTCAGCGCGCGATGCTCTGCCAGATCACAGGACTGCACCATCCGGCTGCGTGGCACCGTCACGCCCACCTCGCGCCAGCCATCCGGGCCACGCAGCTGCAAGGCATAGCGCAGTCCCGTCCAGCCCCGGATTTCGGCATAGACCGCCTCGGATACCTGGGCCAGATCGACCTGCCAGACCGCGCCGCCCTGTCCGCGCCCCGACAGGGTCGTGCCCGTCAGGCGGGCATCCGCACAGCAGATCGTGTCTTGCGGCATCACGGCATCCCGATCCCGGTTTGCCGGCAAGTCTAGCAATCAAAACCCGCACTGCCAAAAGGAACGCCCGAAAAGCGAGCAACCCGCCCCTTCACTCCCGCTAAACGCGAACGCTACAGCGCGCGCCAGCCGATATCGCGGCGGCAAAAGCCCTCGGGCCAGTCGATCGCATCGACCATCCCATAGGCGCGCTCTGCCGCCTCGGCCAGGGTCCCGCCACGCGCGGTGACGTTCAGAACCCGCCCGCCATTGGCCAGGATCTGCCCGTCCTGCGCCGACGTGCCCGCATGGAACACGATGGCATTGCTGGCCTGCGGCAGCGCCTCAAGCCCGCGGATCACGCTGCCCTTTTGATAGTCGCCCGGATAGCCATCCGCGGCCATCACCACGGTCAGCGCGTGATCCTTGGCCCAGTTCACCCGGCACCCGGCCAGCCGCCCCTCGGCTGCGGCCTGCATCAGGTCCATCGCCTGCGCGCCCAGCCGCATCATCAGCACCTGCGCCTCGGGGTCGCCAAAGCGCGCGTTGTACTCCACAAGGCGCGGCTCGCCGTCCTTGATCATCAGCCCGGCATACAGCACCCCGGTATAGGGCGTGCCGCGCCGCGCCATTTCGGCCATCGTGGGTTTGATGATCTGGTCCAGCGCCTTTTGCGCAATCGCGTCCGTCAGCACCGGCGCGGGCGAATAGGCGCCCATGCCGCCGGTGTTTGGCCCGGTGTCGCCCTCGCCCACGCGCTTGTGATCCTGTGCGGTGCCGATGGGCAGCACGGTTTCCCCGTCGCACAGCACGAAGAACGAGGCCTCTTCGCCGTCCATGAACTCTTCGATCACCACCTCGGCCCCGGCGTCGCCGAATTCGCCGCCGAACATGTCATCGACCGCCGCCAGCGCCTGATCCACGGTTTCGGCCACCACAACGCCCTTGCCTGCGGCCAGCCCGTCGGCCTTGACCACGATGGGCGCGCCTTGGGCCTCGATGTAATCCCGCGCGGCCTGTGCATCGGTGAAATGCGCATATCCGGCGGTGGGCGCGCCCGCCGCGTCGCAGACCGCCTTGGTGAAGGCCTTGGAGGCTTCAAGCTGCGCCGCCGCCGCCGAAGGGCCAAAGACCAGCATCCCCGCATCGCGCAGCCGGTCGGCCACGCCTGCGGCCAAAGGTGCCTCGGGGCCGATGATGATGAAATCCATCGCCTCGGCTTCGCAGAAGGCGGCCACCTCACCGCCATCCAGAATGTCCAGATCGGCGCATTCGGCCATCTGCGCGATGCCCGCATTGCCCGGGGCCACCACCAGACGGTCGCATTTGGGGTTCTGCAACACCGCCCAGGCCAGCGCATGTTCGCGCCCGCCGCCGCCGAGGATCAGGATATTCATGGCGCTCTCCGTCTTGGCCTTGCCTGCGCGGCGTTCTAGGGTGTGCGCAAGCCATAGGCAAGCGAGGCGCAATGTCCGACCTGATCGACGACCCCCTTCCAGGCATGAACGAGCCCGAATACACCGTGTCCGAAATCTCGGGCGCGGTGAAACGCGTGATCGAGGGCGAGTTCTCCCACATCCGCGTGCGCGGCGAACTGGGCCGGATCAGCCGCCCGCGCTCGGGCCACATCTATCTGGATCTCAAGGATGACCGTGCGGTGATGTCCGGCGTGATCTGGAAAGGTGTCGCCAGCCGCCTGTCGGTCCAGCCCGAAGAGGGCATGGAAGTCATCGCCACCGGTCGCCTGACCACCTTTCCGGGGCAGTCCAAGTATCAGATCGTGATCGAAGATATCAAACCCGCCGGCATGGGCGCACTGATGGCCATGTTGGAGAAACGCAAGAAGGCGCTCGAGGCCGAAGGGCTGTTCGATCCTGCGCGCAAGCGGCCCCTGCCCTATCTGCCCGATGTGATCGGCGTGGTCACCTCGCCCAGCGGCGCGGTGATCCGCGACATCCTGCACCGCCTGCGCGAACGCTTCCCGCGCAAGGTGCTGATCTGGCCGGTTGCCGTGCAGGGCCAGAACTGCGCCCCCGAGGTGGCCCGCGCCATCGCCGGGTTCAACGCGCTGACGCCCGGCGGCGCGCTGCCCCGTCCCGACCTGATCATCGTCGCGCGCGGTGGCGGCAGCATCGAGGATCTGTGGGGCTTCAACGAGGAAATCGTGGCCCGCGCCGCCGCCGCATCCGAGATTCCGCTGATCTCGGCCGTGGGGCATGAAACCGACACCACGCTGATCGACTATGTCTCGGACAAGCGCGCGCCCACACCCACGGCGGCCGCGGAACTGGCCGTGCCCGTGCGGCTGGAGCTGCTGGCCTGGACCGATGGGCAGGGCGCACGCCTGTCGCGCGCGCTGTCGCAGGCCATCGGCCTGCGCGGCCAGCGCCTGCGCGATCTGTCGCGCGCCCTGCCCCGGCCCGACAGCCTGCTGGACGGCCCGCGCCAGCGCTATGACCGCGCCGCCGACCGCCTGCCGCTGGCCCTGACCGGCATGGTGCAGCGCCGCCGCGTGGCCCTGTCCGAGGCATCGGGCAGCCTGCGCCCGTCGATCCTGTCACGCGCACTGGCCGAACAGCAGCGCCGCCTTGCCGGCAGCGCGCCGCGCCTTGCCGCCGGGCTGACGGCCGCAGTGGAGCGCAAGCGCGAATCGCTGGGACGGCGCACCGACCGGCTCAGCCTTGCGCCGATCCGTCGCAACCTGACCCAGTCGCAGGACCGGCTGACCGACCTGTCGCGCCGCCTGTCCAAGGCCGGGCAGACCCAGACGCAGACATGGCGCAAACAGATCGACGCGCTGGACCGGCTGCGCGAAACGCTGGGCTACAAGGCGACGCTGGCGCGCGGCTATGCTGTGGTGCGCGGCGATGGCGAGGTGGTGACCACCGCCAAGGCCGCAAACGCGGCACAGGTGCTGGAAATCGAGTTCGCCGATGGCCGGATTACCCCGGGTGGGGGACCAGGTGGTGCGGCAAAACCCGCCAAATCCGCCCCCAAGCCCAAACCGCCCGAACAAGGCAGCCTGTTCTGAGCGCAACGCCCTGCACAAACGAATAGACCCCCGGCGGGCTGCGCAGCTTACCGAGGGTCGATCTGGTAGGTCCCGAAAGACCTTAATGCGACGTGCCACCGCCAAACCCCATATCCCAAGGCCGTTTTGGCGACCCAAGGCGCGGTGCGGCAAAAGCCAAAATCTACGCAGTCCGGTGCAGTAAATCCCTGCAAGGACGCGGAAACAGGATTGTTACCCCCCGGTTCCTGTCACAGCCTAGAATCGCGCGGCGCGGCGCGCATCCCCAATATGGGTTAACGCGCCATTAACACGGCTGGAGAAACGGGCGCAGCAGCGCCAGAACCTCGGGCCACTTGGCAAACAGCACCAGTTGCCCGGCATCCTCGTGAATGTGGAAATTGATCCAGGGGTAATCCTGACGGAACTCGGCCAGCGTCTCGGGCGGCGACTGCACGTCCTGCGCGCCGTTGACCATATGCACCGGGATGGCATGGGTCTGCGTGGCCCGCACCGCCCGGGTCCAGTCCACACGCGCCTGCTCCAGCACGTTGCGCGACATGGCATCATGGGCGGTGTGCGTGTCGTTCAGCGCCACGTGACTGCCCGTCACCATCGCCTCCAGGAAATCGGGCTCGGACAACAGCGCCACATCCGCCTCGGCCTCGCCCAGCACCGCATGCAGAAACGCGCGCCGCCCGCCCTTGCGGGCAAGGTGAAACTCCGCCTTGATCATGAACGGCAACAGCTTGGGCGTATAGCGCGCCCCGCCCATGATCATCCGGTGCCACTTGTTCATGCGCGCGATCTGCTCGGGGCGGGTCAGCGGCAGGAACGCCCCGCAGGGGATAAGCGCGCGCACCCGCTCGGGGCAGTCATGCACCAGCCAAAAGGCAAACTGCGCATCGCCCTCGTGGCTGATCACCGGGGCGCTCTCCACCCCCAGATGATCCATCAGCGCCACGATATCGCGCACCACCTGCCCGGCATAGGTGCCAGAGCGCGGGGCCGGGTCCGACCCGCCATAGCCCGCGCGCACCGGCACGATCAGGGCAATCTGCCCGTCGCGCAGCGCGCGCTCCGCCTGCGCGGGCCAGCGCGCCAACCCATAGGCCGAATGCAGATAGACCGCAGGCCGCCCCGCCGGATCGCCCAGCACCATGTACTCCAGCCGCCGCCCGTCCGCGGCCACGAACCGCTGGAACGGCACGCTGGCCAGCCGCCCCTCCTGCGCCGGATCACCGCCCACCACGGCCTCGCGATCCGCCGCAACCCCCGCCATATCCATCATCGACAGCACCAGCCGCACCAGCTCGACCTGCCCGCGCGTCTCGGTCTTGGCCATGATCGCCTTGACCTGCGCCCGGATCGTCTCGATCGAGCGGCCCCGCGTTTCGGCGATCTCCTTGACGCTGGCGCAGTCGATCAGCAGACGCACCACCTCGGTCTCGGCCATGCTCAGCCCGAACGCCTCGGACAGCATCCGCCCGAACCCATCGGGCCAGTGCAGATGCGCGGTGACCGCCACCACCATCGGCGCGCCGGCCACCATACGGCGGCGCATGTGGAACACGATGAACCGCCCCGCATCCGCCGCCCGCACCCGGAACACCGAGGCCGCGCTGTCGGCATCCTCCAGCATCCGCGCCACCCGCCGCGACAGCGCTGCACGGTCCTGCGCATCGATCCGGGCCTCGGCCAGCGACGCCCCGGTCCGCAGCCCCAGCGCGCCCGCAGCGGCCGGGTTCAGCCCCGCCACCCGCAGATCCCGGTCGATCACCAGCGCCGCCACGCTGTCGAGCTGGTCCAGCAGCAGCGTCACCTCGTCGCCCTGCGGCACCCGTGCAACCTGATCCAGCACGGTACCCGCCCGGTCGAAATGCCCAAAGATCGCCGGATCATCCATCAACGGCGCCCGCGCCAGCCCCACATCCGCCCCCGACATCACCAGGTCGTTCCAGCGATCCACCAGATGCTCGTAGGACAACGGGTCAAGCGCCACGTCATAAACGCGCCCGATCAGGTCATCCATATCGCCCGAGGGCGCGGCCACTGCCTCTGCCTTGTCGTGATCTCTCATCGCTCCCCCACGCGCGGTGACGCAAGGTAACCCATCCCCGTGATGCCGCCAAGAGGATGCAGGTCAGGAGCGCAGCGCGACGCGCGTTTTCGGGTGCGCTCGGGACGCAAGGCGCCGGAAATCCCGACAGGCCGACGCGCCGCAGACCTCCTGCTCGCACCATGCGACGTGTCGTGCAGCGATGGCCGGGGGCGAACAGGCCCGTGGTGGGTTGGCACCCACCCTACGCGGCAGCCCGATCCGCTTGCGCATGGCCTGCGCATGCGAGGTGCATGACGTGCATCGCCCTTTTTCAGGTCGGCACCGTAGGGTGGGTGCCAACCCACCCCTGCATGACCCGTTCATCGCCATTGTGCAGGTCGGCGCCGTAGGGTGGGTGCCAACCCACCACCCTAAAGCCCCAGCTTCGCGCTCACGATCTGGTTGACGGCCGCGGGGTTGGCCTTGCCGCCGGTGGCCTTCATCACCTGTCCCACGAACCAGCCCGCCAGCTTGGGATTCTGCTTGGCCTTTTCGACCTGGGCGGGGTTTGCGGCGATGATCTCGTCCACGGCCGCCTCGATCGCGCCCATGTCGGTCACCTGCTTAAGGCCGCGCTCTTCAACGATTTTTTCGGGATCGCCACCTTCGGTATAGACGATCTCGAACAGGTCCTTGGCGATCTTGCCGCTGATGTCGCCCTTGGCAATCAGGTCGAGGATCCCGCCCAGCTGCGCCGGAGTGACCGGGCTTTGGCTGATCTCGGCATCGTCCTTCTTCAGCCGCCCGAACAGTTCGTTGATGACCCAGTTGGCCGCCATCTTGCCATCGCGCCCATCGGCCACGGCCTCGAAGTAATCTGCGTTCGCCACCTCGGCGGTCAGCACGCTGGCGTCATATTCCGACAGGCCCATGTCCTTGACAAAGCGGGATTTTTTCGCGTCCGGCAGCTCCGGCAGGCTGGCCATGATGTCGTCGACCCAAGCCTGTTCGATCTCCAGCGGCAGCAGGTCGGGGTCGGGGAAATAGCGGTAGTCATGCGCCTCTTCCTTGGACCGCATCGACCGCGTTTCATTCCTGTCGGGATCATACAGGCGGGTTTCCTGCACCACCGCGCCTCCGCCTTCGACAATCGCGATCTGGCGGCGCGCCTCGTATTCGATGGCAGCCTGCATGAACCGCATCGAGTTCATGTTCTTGATCTCGCACCGCGTGCCGAGATGCGAAAAATCCTGCGTTTCCTGATACTTCTCGTATTGTCCGGGGCGGCAGACCGAGACGTTCACATCGGCGCGCAGGTTGCCGTTCTGCATGTTGCCATCGCAGGTGCCCAGATACCGCAGGATCTGGCGCAGCTTGGTGACATAGGCGGCGGCCTCTTCGGGGCCGCGGATGTCGGGGCGGCTGACGATCTCCATCAGCGCCACGCCCGTGCGGTTCAGGTCGACGAAGGACATGGTCGGGTCCATGTCGTGGATCGACTTGCCCGCATCCTGTTCCAGGTGGATGCGTTCCACCCGCACCAGCCGCGCGACACCGGGGCCCATGTCGACCAGGATTTCACCCTCGCCCACGATCGGATGATACAGCTGGGAAATCTGATAGCCCTGCGGCAGGTCGGGATAGAAATAGTTCTTGCGGTCAAAGGCCGACCACAGGTTGATCTGCGCGTTCAAGCCCAGCCCGGTGCGCACGGCCTGCGCCACGCAGAATTCGTTGATCACGGGCAGCATGCCGGGCATCGCCGCATCCACAAAGGCGACGTTGGAATTGGGTTCCGCGCCGAACAGGGTCGAGGCACCGGAAAACAGTTTCGAGGCACTGGCCACCTGCGCGTGCACCTCCATCCCGATGACCAGTTCCCAATCGTGCTTGGCCCCGGCGATCACCTTGGGTTTCGGCGTCTCATAAGTCAGGTCGAGCATCGGTGGCGCCCCTTGTGCTGGCTGGATCGCAGCGGTTCTAGGACAGGGCCGCGACAGGGGCAAGGGGGCACCGGGCACGGTCAGCCCTCGGCACGTTCCAGATGCGGGCCGGTGCTGTCCCAGACCACGCGCATGCCGCGGCGCAGGTCGCGGTCGAAATGCCGCGCGATCCGCGCCAGCGCAAAGTCCCTCCCCAGCCGCGCCATGTCCTCGCGCGTACCGCTGGCCTGGCCGGGGCGCGCGGCGATCCCCCAGACCAGCGGGTGCACCTCGGTCAGGTGGTCGCGCAGGATCCAGTCTAGCGCGCTGCGCACCTGCCGCACCGCAGGCGCGATCGGGGCGGCATCATAGCGCGGCTGGGCCAGCGTGACGGCGCAGAACGCCGCCCACAGGTTGGCCACATGCTCATCGGGGCGGCGTGTCAGGATATCGCGCATCCCGTCCACGAAGAACGGCACATCCAGCCGCAGGAACGCGCCGGGATCGACCGTCAGCGCATCCAGATGCACCCATGTATAGGCCCCCGCCCCCCAGATATCGCCTGTGCGCGCCGCGCTGCGCCGCGCCTCAAGCTCCAGTTGGTCATAGTCGCCGAACCAGCGCGGCAGCAGATGGTTGCCAAGCCCGCGCATGTGGCGCGGGTTGCCGGGGTCGAGGTCGATCAGATCCTCGTAGTCATCGGCCACCCGCGATTGCGGTTCGGGGCTGGCAGGCAGCAGGGCGCAGCGCGCGGCGGCCAGCGCGGGGCTGTCCAGACCAAAGGCGTCAAATCTGTCCAGAATCTCGCCTGCACGGTCGAAATGCCGTTGAAAAGCCTGCCGGTGCCGGTCGGGTACCTCGGTGCGCCAGCCCTGCCCGCGCCAGGCCCAGCCGATGTCGATATGAGCATGGGCCACCACCAGGGCGACGCCGTAATCGTCGGCATGCTCCGCCAGCACGCCCTCAAGCGCGCTCAGCCCGGCGCGCGGGGCATGGGCGGCCATCAGGCCGGGATCGGCAAGCGCGGCTTCGATCGGGCGCACCACATCGGCGCGCGCGCCATAGGCCAGCAAATCGGCAAGAGCACTGCCACCCGGCGTGGCGCGGCGGGCGCTGTCATGGCGGCGGATCTCGGCACCCAGGTCCTGCCACCGCTCCTGCCGTGCCAGGAACTGCCCGCGTTTGCGCAGGCGCAGGCCCTGCGCCTCTTCCTCGGTCTGTTCGACCACCGGGATCGACACCGCCCCGACATAGCGCTGCGCCATCGCCGCATCCGTGGCGCGACGCCAGCGTGGCACCTGTCGCAAGAGGCGCAGGCCAAGACCCAGACGGGTCAGAGGATATGTGAGGGAACGTGTCATGGCAGTCCGCTTTGGCATGCCAGCCAGCAAGCCCGCACTTTCAGGCCGAAACGTGGCGCAGGAGCGGAGTTTGCACGGAATCATCCAGCCGAATTGCGGCACGCAGGTCATTGCGCGCCGATGCAGTTTGGGCGCATGGTCAAACCATGTTGATACGCGTGATCCTGTTCGTGCTGATACTGCCCGGTCTGGCCATGGCCCAGACCGCCGACCAGCGAGGCGCCGAGGCACTGCCGCGCCCGCCCGCGCGCGACAGCGACCTGCCCCGCACAAGGTGGGAACACCGGCAGGGTCACGCCCTGTGGACCCGCTCGGCGCTGTCGGCGCTGGGGGGCCATGGCGCGGCGCTGGTCAGCGTGGTGCCGCGCGACATCGACGACTGGTGCCCGGCCTATCGGCAGGCTGACGACAAACGGCGCGCGCAGTTCTGGGTCGGGTTTCTGTCGGCGCTGGCCCGGCACGAAAGCACCTGGCGCGCCGATGCCGTGGGCGGCGGCGGGCGCTGGTTTGGCCTGTTGCAGATCCTGCCCGCCACCGCGCGCGGCTACGGCTGCCGGGCGCGCAGCGGCGAGGCGCTGAAACACGGGCCGTCGAATTTGAGCTGCGCCTTGCGGATCATGGCCGTGACGGTGCCGCGCGACCGCGCGATCGCGCTGCGGGACACGCGCTGGCGCGGGGTGGCCGCCGACTGGGGGCCGCTGCGGTCACAGGCCAAGCGCGAGGATATGGCGCGCTGGCTGCGCGGGCAGTCCTATTGCAAGCCGCTGTCGTCGACCCGGCCAAAGCTGCGCCCGTTCTGAGCATCGCGCGCCAGCATCTGCGCCTCGATCCGCGACAGGCGCTCCAGCGCACGTGCCGCATCGCCTGCGCGTTCCAGTTCCCGCAGATAGATGCGCCGGGCCGAGCGCAGGCTCCACGGCAGCACCGCCTGCGCCAGCCACCGCCGCAGCGGCCCGGGCAGGCGGTCGAACTCGTGCATCACGGGTCGTGCCCGGCCCCGGCGGCGCAGCGGTGTCTGGCCAAGGTTGCCGGTCATGGCTGGTCGTCCGGATCGTCCACCGGGTCCAGCACCAGAACCAGCCGCACCTGCCCCGTACCCGCAATGGGCGGCGAGCGATGCACAAAGCCTGTATCGGGCTGCGGCGGCCACAGCCGTCCGCGCATCACCATGGCCGACCCCGTGGGCAGGTCGTGGATTTGCGCCGGGTCATTGCCCTGCCGGGCCAGCCCGTATTGCGTGCCGGGGCCGCGATAGGTGCAGATCAGCCGCGCGCGCAGCATGTCGACGTGGAACTTGCGGCACGCATCTGTCCCGACCACATCCAGCCGCAACTGCAAGACCTGCGCCCCCATGGTGGTGGCAAAGATGTCCGACAGCGCTACGATGTCCTCGATCAGGCGCTGGCGATGCGGCCCGGGCGGCGTGCCCACCTGTTCGCACAGCGCGGTCAGCATGTCGGGCACCGCATGGGGCCGCAGGATCACCCGTCCGCGCGGCAACTGATCACTCGGCAGATCATCCAGCCAGCGCTGGAACGCAGGCAGGGGCGCGCGCGTCCAGATCGCCGCCGCCGCATCGGCGCGGCGGATCAGGGACAGCCCCTCGGGCGTGTCCGTGACCGCCAGACCGGGCAACATCGGGGTCCGGGCAACCTCGGCGACGCTCATGCCGCCGCCCTGCGCCAGAGCGGAAACGGATCGGGCAGGTCGGCCCATGCCGGGTTCAGCCCGCCACCTTCGGTGCCCAGCAGGCAAGCATCCAGCGCGGCGGTGATCGCTGCCCTGTCCAGCCCCGCACCGATGAACACCAGTTCCTGCCGCCGGTCGCCCCACGGCTCGGCCCAGTGACGGGTGACATAGTCATGCGCATGTGGCGCGTCGGGCCAGCGGTCACGCGGGACAGCCGCCCACCACGTGCCCAGCGGCCCGACCGAGGACAGCGCACCCGCGAGACTGAATTCCGCCACCCAGTCGGGGCGCGTGGCGACCCAGAAATGCCCCTTGGCGCGGATCACCCCGGGCAGCGGACCGTTCAGCACCTTGTGCAGCCGGGCCGGATCAAACGGACGCCGCGCGCGGTAGGTGAAATGGCTGACGCCGTATTCCTCGGTCTCGGGCACGTGATCGGCAAAGCCATACAGCTCTTTGGCCCACATCGGATGATCATGCGCGCGGTCGAAATCAAACAGCCCGGTGCCCAGCACGTCATGCGGATCAACGCGGGCGAAATCGGTCTCGATCAGCCGCGCATCGGGGTTCAGGGCGCGCACGATCTTGCGCGCCGCATCCAGCCGGTCGGGGCCTGCCGTGCCCGCCTTGTTCAGCACGATCACATCGGCAAATTCGATCTGGTCGGTCAGCAGATGCACCAGCGTGCGGTCGTCGCCCTCGCCCAGCGACTCGCCGCGATCGGTCAGGAAATCGTGGCTGGCGTAATCATTCAGCAGGTTGGCGGCATCGACCACCGTTACCATCGTGTCCAGCCGCGCCACATCCGACAGGCTTTGCCCGGCCTCGTCGCGGAATTCAAAGGTCGTGGCGACCGGCAACGGCTCGGATATGCCGCTGGATTCGATCAGCAGATAGTCGAACCGCCCCGCCTCGGCCAGCGCGCGCACCTCTTGCAGCAGATCGTCGCGCAGGGTGCAGCAGATGCAGCCGTTGGACATCTCGACGAGCGTTTCCTCGGACTGGCTGAGGCTGGTGCCCTCGCGCAGCAGATCGGCGTCGATGTTCACCTCTGCCATGTCGTTGACGATCACGGCCACCCGCAGCCCGGCGCGGTTGTTCAGGATATCGGTCAGGAGGGTTGTCTTGCCCGCCCCCAGAAAACCGGACAGGACAGTGACAGGCAGGCGGGTATCTTGGACGGTCATGACGGTCTCCTCTGGCATTGAATGTAATGTTATTACATTACACCATGCAGACACCGCAAGAGCGCAAATGAAAAAGGGCGCCCGGCTGGGGCGCCCTTTCGCAAGGTCATGATCGGCGGGTCATTCGTCCAGCGACAGCGCCACAAAGCGCGGATCGCCCGCGCGCCGCACCAGCAGTAGCACGGATTTGCGCCCGGCCTCACGCGCGGCCTCGACCTGGTCTTCCAGATCGCTGACGCTGGCCAGCTTTTGCTGCCCGGCCTCGGTGATCACGTCACCCGCGCGAAGACCCTTTTCAAAGGCTTCCGAGGTTTCATCGACTTCCATCACCACAAGCCCGGTGATGCGGCTGTCCAGGTCCATGTCATCGCGCAGGCTGTCGGTGACAGGGGACAGGGTCAGGCCCATCATGTCGGTCATCGCGGGCTCTTCGGGCTCGGACGGCTGTGCGGCGGGCACGGCGCCTTCGGCTTCTTCGCGGCGGCCCAGGGTCACGCGCAGGGTTTCGGTCTTGCCATTGCGCAGCACGACCACGCGAACGGCCTTGCCGACGGCGGTGTTGCCGACGGTGCGCACCAGGCTGCGCGTATCGCCAACCTCGAACCCGTCAAAGCTGAGGATGACATCCCCCTGCACCATGCCGGCATCCTTCGCAGGACCATCGGGCACATCCGTGACCATCGCGCCACGGGCCGTATCCAGACCGTCGATCGCATCGACCATGTCCGGCGTCACGTCCTGAATGCGCACGCCAAGCCACCCGCGACGGGTTTCGCCGTATTCCTTCAACTGATCGACGACGTTCGTGACGACATTGGCCGACATGGCAAAGCCGATCCCGATCGAGCCGCCGGTGGGCGACAGGATCGCGGTGTTCACGCCGATCACCTCGCCATCCAGATTGAACAGCGGCCCGCCCGAGTTGCCCCGGTTGATCGCCGCATCGGTCTGGATGTAATCGTCATAGGACCCGCGCAACGCACGGTTGTTGGCCGACACGATCCCGGCAGAAACCGAGAATCCCTGCCCCAGCGGGTTGCCCATGGCCACGACCCAATCGCCGACGCGCATCGCGTTGCTGTCGCCGAAGCTGACATATTTCAGCGGCTGATCCGCCTCGACCTTCAGCAGGGCAATGTCGGTGTTCGGGTCGGTGCCGATCACCTTGGCCACCAGCTCGTCCGCCGGCTGACCGGCACCGGGGTAGAACTCGATCAGGATTTCATCGGCACTTTCGATCACGTGGTTGTTCGTCACGATGAACCCGTCCTCGGAGATCACGAAACCCGAGCCAAGGGCCGAACTGCGCCGGGGTCTGTCGCCTTCGCCCTGACGGTCGCGGAATTCACGAAAGAATTCCTCGAAAGGGCTGCCTTCGGGCACGATCGGGTTGGGGCCACCGGGCCGCGCCACGGTGGTCGATGTGGTGATGTTCACCACCGCCGGGCTGATCTTTTCGGCCAGGTCGGCAAAGCTTTCGGGCATGCGCGCCTGCGCGGCAATCGCCTGCGCCAGCATGAAAAGCACTGCCAGCAGGGCCATCCACATGATGCGAAGGGCCGGGTGAAAAGTCGGGGCGGGGTTGGTTCTGGTAAGGGTCTGGGCTCTGCTGGTCACGCCAGTTTCTCCTCTGGGTTACCTGTTTTCACTGGAGTCACCATCAACATAGGATGCCTGCCTTGCAATACAAAGGGCCATGTCAGCACGTCAAAGCCGCGTGACAGGCCGTGACAGCCCCGTGATGCGCGCGTTCAGGCGCCCAATGTCTTGGCAACCCAGACAAACACCACACCCAGCGCCATCGCCACAAGACCGACGTTGCGCCGGACGGATTCGGGCAGGCTGCGCAGCATCTCGAGCATCTGCTCGACAAGAGAAGGGGCCAGCGCATAGGCCAGCCCCTCCACGATCAGAACCAGCCCGAGAGCCAGAAATGCGGTTTCGATCATTGCGTTTCTTCGTCCGGGGTCGCGCGCTGCTCGATTTCCTCGTTGCTGCGCTCGAGTTGCTCCCGCGCTTCGGGCGGCAGGTCCTCGGAGATCTCGCTTTGCGGTGCCAGTTCGCGCAGCTCCTCGGCGGTCAGCGTGCCCTCGGTCTCGGCCAGCAACCCGTCGGCGCGCACCGCGTCGAACATAGACGACACGAAATCACTGCCCGGCGTCAGAACCACGGTCGAGGTATCGCTGTTCAAGCTGCGTTCGAACGCGGCCATCGAGCGGTAGAACCGAAAGAACTCGGGGTTCCCGCCATAGGCCTGTGCAAAGATGCTGTTACGTTCGGCATCAGCTTCACCGCGACGGATTTCCGCCTCACGCTCGGCTTGGGACACGGTTTCAACCACGGTCCGGTCTGCGGCGGCGCGTACGCGCTGTGCCGCCTCGTTACCGCGGGCGATCTCGTCGGCGGCCTCGCGTTCACGCTCGGCGCGCATCCGGGCAAAGGTTGCCTCGAGATTCTGCTGCGGCAGGTTGGTCTGTTTCAGGCGCACATCGACCACCTCAAGCCCCAGACCCTCGGCGCTGCTGCGGGCCTGCGCACGGATGCGCACCGCCAGTTCGCGTCGCTGGTCCGACAGGATGGTGTTGGACGTCACCTGATCCGAACCCAGAACCTCACGAATCTGGGCATTCAGGATCGACGACAGACGGTCCTCGGCGGCACGGGTGCCGCCGATGCCGACGGCCTGCCGAAACTGCACCACGTCGCGGATACGGTAGCGGGCAAAGGCATCGACCACAAGACGGCGATCATCCGACGGTGTCACCTCGATCGTGTCGGTATCGAGCGACAGGATGCGCGCGTCATAGCGGACAACCTCTTGGATCAGCGGAATCTTGAAACCCAGTCCGGGTTCCTCGCGCACCTGCTTGATCTGACCGAATTGCAGTACCAGAACCTTTTCACGCTCGTCCACGATGAACAGCGATGAAAACGCGATGACAGCCAGCGCTACGATCGCCGGGATAAGAAAAGCGGTTTTCCGCATCAGTTCGACCCTCCCGAGTTGCCACGGCGCAGTTCGTTGAGCGGAAGATAGGGCAGCACGCCATTGCCACCCGCGCCCATGTTGTCGTCCAGCAGGATCTTGTCGACATTGCCAAGCGTCCGCTCGACGGTCTCCAGGTACAGGCGGCGCTGCGTCACTTCGGGCGCGGCGTTGAATTCCTGCGCCACCGCGACAAAGCGGCTGGCCTCACCGATGGCCTCGTTCACGACCCGTGCGCGATACCCTTCGGATTCTTCAAGGATCTGAGCCCCCTGGCCGCGCGCCTCGGCGAGCACCCGGTTGGCATAGGCGTCGGCCTGACGCTGCAGGCGGTCGCGTTCCTGTTCGGCGGCCTGCACCTCGCGGAAGGCATCGATCACCGCCGGCGGCGGGTCGGCCTTGTCAAGGTTCACACGGACGATGTTGATACCGCTGTCGTATTCGTCCAGCGTCGTCTGGATATTCGCCAGCGCGGTATCCGCGATCAGCCCGCGATCCCGGTTCAGGATCGGAGACAGGTTGCTGGCCGCGATGATCTCGCGCATCACCGATTCCGACACCGCCTGAACGGTCAGTTGCGGATCGCGGATGTTGAACAGCACCTTTGCCGGGTCAGAGATGTTCCAGACCACCTGAAACTCGATATCCACGATATTGGCATCGGTGGTCAGCATCAGGCCGTCGTTGGTGCCGCCCCGGCGCACGCCGATGTTCTCGGTCCGCTCGGATGTGACGTTCACGACGTCGTAGGTAACAAGCGGCCATGGCGCAAAGTTCAGACCGGGATTCCCGGTTGCCGAATAAGCCCCGAGGAACAGTTCGACGGATTGTTCTTCAGGTTTCACGGTATAAAAGCTGGAGAAAGCCCAGAGGCCCAGCACCAGCGCGCCGCCGATGATCCACGTGCCCCTGCCAAACTGCGGGCCGCCCGGATCGCCGCCCGATCCTCCGGTGCCGCCGTTTCCGCGGCCCCCCATAAGAACGCGAAGCTGCTCGCGTCCCTTGTTCATTAACTCGTCGATTTCCGGGATCTGGGGGCCGTTATCCTCGGGGCGGCGACCGCCACCCCCGTTTTGTCCGCGGCGACCGTCATCATCGCCCCCCCTGTTTCCGCCGCCGCCCCATGGGCCGCCAGAATGTCCAGCCATCTACCTGCTTTCCCTTTCGTGGTCGTGTTTCTTTGTCTGCGTAATACCTGTGCGGTACGGGCAAAAATTCAAGCCGTCCTGACCGGCTCTCGCATGGTTACCAGTTCCTCGGCCATGGTGGGATGCACGGCGCATGTCGCGTCGAACTGCTCCTTCGTGGCCCCCATCTTGACCGCGATGCCGACCATCTGGATCATTTCGCCCGCGCCGGGCGCGACGATATGACAGCCCAGAACCCGGCGGGTGTCGGCACAGACGATCAGCTTCATCAAAACCCGCTGCGCCCGCCCCGCAAAGGCCTCGCGCATGGGTTTGAAAGAGGTGCAGTAGACCTCGATCGGGCCGTTTTCCCTTGCCTCTTCCTCGCTTAGGCCAACCGTGCCCATCTCGGGCTGGGTAAAGATCGCGGTCGGCACAAGCGCGTGATCGACCGGCGTCGGGTTGCCGCGGAACACCGTCTCGACAAAGGCCATGCCCTCGCGGATGGCCACCGGCGTCAGGTTCAGCCGGTCGGTCACATCGCCCACGGCATAGACAGATGGCACGCTGGTCTGGCTGTACTCATCCACCTCGACCGCGCCGTTGCGGCCCAGTGTCACGCCGACCTCTTCCAGCCCCATATCGGCGGTATTCGGGCGGCGCCCGGTGGCGAACATGACCTGATCGAACCGCTCCTCGGAGCCATTGGTGGCCTTGACGCGAATCCCGTCGCCATCCTTCGACATCTCGATGATATCGGTGCCCAGGTGCAGATTGACACCGTTCTGCTGCATCTCCTCCGAGATCAGGCCCCGCGCCTCTTCGTCGAAGCCGCGCAGGATCTGCGCGCCGCGATAGAACTGCGTCACCTCGACCCCCAGCCCGTTCAGGATGCAGGCGAACTCGCAGGCGATATAGCCACCGCCCACGATCAGGATTCGCTCGGGCAGCTTGTCGAGGTGAAATATCTCGTTCGAGGTGATGCCAAGCTCGGCGCCCTTGACCTCTGGCAGGACGGGCCAGCCCCCCACCGCCAGCAGGATGTGGCGCGCGCTGAGGCGGGTGCCATCCGACAGCTCGACCGTATGCGGATCGGCCAGTTTCGCCCGCGCATCAAAGGTCTGCACGTCGTTGTTTCCAAGGATCTTGCGATACACGCCTTCCAGCCGGTCCAGTTCGGCATGCAGCCGGGTCTTGAACCGCTCCCAGCTGAAGTCACCCAGTTTCGTGTCCCAGCCATAGGCGCGCGCATCCTCGACCGCGCCGGGATATTCGCTGGCAAACACCATCAGCTTCTTGGGCACGCAGCCGCGCTGCACGCAGGTGCCGCCGTAACGATCGACCTCGGCCAACGCGACCTTCGCCCCGGTCTGCGCCGCGACACGGGCCGCGCGCACCCCGCCCGAACCGCCGCCAATCACGAAAAGATCATAGTCGAAATCCACGAAATCACCCCTGTGCCGTTGTTGCCGCATGGTATTTCATACCGGGGCGCGGAAAGCCATAGCCGTAGGGTGGGTGCCAACCCACCTTTCACTGTCTCGGGGCGGACGAATGGTGGGTTGGCACCCACCCTACGCGACCTCAATCAAGGTCGGCGAACAGGTTCTCGCTTTCGATGAAATCCAGCCGGTCCGTCTCGACCGTGCCTTCGTTGATGTCGCGGGTTTCCACCCGGCCATCGCCATAGCCCACGATCACGATATCGCAGATGTCGATGAACAGCCCGTTCTCCACGACACCCGGCACCTGGTTCAGCACCATCGCCAGTTGCCGCGCGTTGCCGATGCGGTTGAGGTGCAGATCAAGGATATGGTTGCCCTCATCTGTCACGAAAGGTGAGTCGCCATTCATCCGCAGCGTCACGCTGCGGCCCAGCACATCCATCGAGATCAGCATGTCCTCAACCAGTGCCTTGGACGTCTGCCAGCCGAACGGGATCACCTCGATCGGCAGCGGAAAGGCCCCGAGGCTCTCGACCTCCTTGCCCACGTCGGCGATCACGATCATCTGGTCGCTGGCGGTCGCCACGATCTTTTCCTGCAACAGCGCCCCGCCGCCGCCCTTGATCAGGTTCAGGTCGGCATCGAACTCGTCCGCCCCGTCGATGGTCAGGTCCAGCCAGCGGGCCTCGTCGAGGCTGATCACCTCGATCCCGACCTCGCGCGCCAGCGCGGCGGTGCGGGTCGATGTCGGCACGCCACGGATTTTCAGCCCGTCCTCGCGCACCATCTCGCCCAGGCAGCGCACCATCCAGGCCGCCGTGCTGCCCGTTCCCAATCCCACGCGCATTCCGTCCTCGACGAAATCCACAGCACGTTTGGCGGCGACGAACTTGGCCTTGTCGATGGGCGACAAATCTCCGGTCATGGGGCGACTCCTTTGCAGCTTTGGCGCCTTATACGGGCTGATCTGCCGCCTTGGTAGGGGCAATGCGCCCTCGCGCGTCCGCTACATCACACCGCCTGCACGGTGTGCTGACCACATCAGCTGGCGCCGCACCTTCCCCGGACGCAGTGTTGGCCGCGCCGCAGCCCAGCATCGCTGCCCCAGCGTCGGGAACAGCGACGAAACCTTTTGCCTGTCGGTTCTGGGCAGGGATTTCAGCGCCTGCGGCCCGGGCAGAAAACTCTCGACCGGCGCGCCCTCTGCCAGAAGCAGCTGGTGCGCGTCAAACAGCAGGTGCAGATACGCCACCTGACGGTAAGGCGCAAAGCATACTCCCGGCAGCCCCACCAGGGCCTTGACCGGCACCAGCACATCCGCACCCAGCCCCAGAGCACGCGGCGCAATCACCCGGTGCTGGGGCGACAACAACAGATCGCGCGCATTGCCCAGAACGCCGCGCGAAACCGCGACCGGCATCGCCGCACCGACACCACGCGCCACCTGCCCCCCGATCCAGACCAGCGGCTGCGGCCCGTTGTCCACGGTACAGACCCGATCCCCGGGGCGCAGCGCCTGCACCGCCACGGGCCCGCGCGGCGTTGCGATTTCGACACCGGGCGTGAAGCACACCACCAGATCGGTATATAAAACCTTGGGATCGTTGCTGCCTCCGTCGATGATCTGATAGGTGACGTTTTCCGACAGCCGCTGGCTGGTGGTTATCCCCTGCACCTGCGTTCCGAACTCAAGCACATAGATGGTGATAAAGGTGGCCGGATCTGTCGAACCGAAGGGGCGGATCAGGTAACTGTACTCAATCTCGATACTCTGGCCCACAGTGTAGCCATTGCCGTTGAAGGTTGCCGGCACGGTCAGCTCCTGTGCCCCGTCGCCATCCTCAAGCTCGGGATCATCGTCGGTCATCGTGATCCGCGTCCACTCGACCCCCGGTGCCAATCGCAAAGTGGTCTGGTTGAACGCATCTGTCTCGCGCCGCGAGTTCGAGTCAAAAGGGTCCGGTCCCGACACGATCAGGTCGGATATTCCCAGCGCCAGAAAGCTGCGGTCTGCCATGCCTTTTCCCTTCAGGCTCGACCCTAGACCGGCAATCGTGAACAAATCGACAACGACTGACTGCGCCCTGCGTCGTCCTGCATACTCTGCGGCCGCCCGGCACACCCTTGGTCCGGGTAGGCGATCACCGTTTCCGGTTTGCAACCAGGCGGCCCCTGCCCCATCCTGACGCGACCGCACCGCAAGAGGACCGCCATGTTCCTGTCCGTATTCGAGATGTTCAAGATCGGGATCGGCCCGTCCTCGTCGCACACGATGGGGCCGATGGTGGCGGCCGGCCGGTTTCTGGATACCCTGCGCGCCGCCCCCTTCACCGCCCACGGGCTGCGCGCCTCGCTGCATGGCAGTCTGGCGTTCACCGGCGTGGGCCATGCCACCGACCGCGCCACGATCCTTGGCCTGGCAGGCTTTGCCCCCCACAGCTATGACCCCGACCTGGCCGAGGCCACGCTGGCCGATATCCACGAACGCCACGTGATCGACGCACCGGACCTGCCGCCGCTGCGCTTTGACCCCGGCAGCGATCTGCTTTTCGACTACGGCCCGCCGCTGCCCGGCCATGCCAATGGCATGGTCGTGATGGCCACCGATGCGCAGGGCGACGTGATCCTGCGCGAAACCTACTATTCCGTCGGGGGCGGCTTCGTGCTGACCGCGGATGAGCTTGCGGCGGGCAAGGCCACGCAGGACGGCCCGGCGGTGCCCTACCCGTTCAAATCCGCCGCCGAGATGCTGGAAATGGCCGCCCGGTCTGGCCTGTCCATCGCCGCCATGAAACGCGCCAATGAAATCAGCCGCAACGGCAGCACCGGTCTGGACAGCGGCATCGCCCGGATCTGGCAGGTGATGAACGGCTGCATCGATCGCGGTCTGGAAGGTCAGGGCATCCTGCCCGGCGGCCTTAACGTCCGCCGCCGCGCCCGCGCCATTCATGACCAATTGCTCGAAGAACGCGGGCGCAACCTGACCGCGCCGCATGTGATCAACGACTGGATCAGCACCTATGCGATGGCCGTGAACGAAGAAAACGCCGCCGGCGGTCAGGTCGTCACCGCCCCCACGAACGGGGCGGCGGGTGTGATGCCGGCAGTGATGCGCTACTGGCTGGACCATGTGCCGGGGGCCAGCGCCGCGCGCGTGCCCGAATTCCTGCTGACCGCCGCCGCCATCGGCGGGCTGGTGAAATACAACGCCTCGATCTCTGGCGCCGAGGCCGGCTGTCAGGCCGAGGTGGGCAGCGCCGCCGCCATGGCCGCCGCCGGGCTCTGCGCGGTTCTGGGCGGCACGCCCGAGCAAATCGAGAACGCCGCCGAAATCGCGCTGGAACATCACCTTGGCATGACCTGCGACCCGGTCAGGGGGCTGGTGCAGGTGCCCTGCATCGAGCGCAACGGTCTGGGCGCAATCAAGGCTGTCAGCGCCGCCTCGCTGGCCCTGCGCGGCGACGGGCAGCATTTTGTCCCGCTCGATGCCGCGATCGAGACGATGCGCCAGACCGGCGCGGACATGCACGAGAAGTACAAGGAAACCGCCCTTGGCGGGCTGGCCGTCAACGTGCCCAACTGCTGAAGCCCACCCTACCCCCAAGGCAGATCGCTACCGTCGATCCCCTGACCGAACACGTTTTCCCGGTGCCATCTCAGGTTGTTCGGATGCGGCGCATCGCGAGGATCGCTTGGCAACAGCAGCCTGCAGCCCGGTCGGATCAACCGATTCGCGACCTCGTCGGGCACCTTGTTGCGCGACACCAAGATGGTTTCGCAATCCTCCGCGACCGAGATCAAACCCCGGTCGAACATCCAGTGCAGCGTGCCCGACAAAGCCAGGCCGTTGCGCACCGCGTCACTGCCGCCGTGCAAGACCGGGCGAATATGCGCAGCCTGCACCTCGGGCCGCCCACCACCATTGCGCAAGCGCAATCCCGACATGGCACAGCGATACCCATAGGCCGCGCGCACCCTTCGTCGAAAAGCCACATCGCGATAGGGCCGCCGCATCAGCCGCTCGACCACCGGTCGCTCGAACGCCGCGGCTGGCTCATCCACCTCCGATCGGGCAGGATCATAGCGGCGCGCCTCGATCTCCTCCAAATCCTCCGGCAATCCCACGTTCACGATCGCCGCGAACTCGTCCTCGGGCAGACGCCGCACCGCCGATTGCACCACCCCGCCTCTTTTTGGTGTTCCATCCGGTTCGGACAGCGCCCGCTCCATCGGGCGGCCATGCGCCAAGCGCGGCACATCGACATCAAAGGGCAGGAAGCTGCCCGGCTCAATCAGCGCAAGGTATCGTCCGGGCACACCCGGCTTCTCGATCACCCGCGATATCCGCGCCACCGCGAAATAGCCCCGATGACCGGCCTTGACCGGCTCGTAATAGATCACCCAATCGCCCATCGCCTCTTCCACGGCCCGAAGATAGGCGCGTGGGAAATCATAGACGGCATCCGGCTCATCATCATAGGGCGATCCGGGCTTGTGCAGCAAAACCAGCTTCGTCATGCGCCGATCAGACAGGGTTCTACCGAAAACACAAGATCATCTTCATCTTGCCGAACAAACTCCGGGGGAGTCGCCCCTCGGGGCGACGGGGGCAGCGCCCCCCAACCCCGAGGCCCGGAACGGGCCGAGATACTCGGCGTCGCGCCAGCGACACCGCCGGATTAGGACAGTCTCAGGAAAACTCGGCCAGCCGTGCCACGTAGCGCGCCAGGGTATCGATCTCCAGGTTGATGCGGTCGCCCAACGCCACGTCGCCCCAGGTCGTCGCCTCCTTGGTGTGCGGGATGAAGTTGATCCCGAAATCGCAGCCATCGACCTCGTTCACGGTCAGCGATGTGCCGTTCAGCGCGACCGATCCCTTGGGCGCGATGAATCGCGCCAGCGCGACGGGCGCACGCAATGTCACGCGGGTGCTGTCGCCCTCGTCGCGCACCCCCACGACCTCGGCCACGCCGTCCACATGGCCCGACACGATGTGGCCGCCCAACTCGTCGCCGACCTTGAGCGCGCGTTCCAGGTTGATCCGCGTGCCCTCGGTCCAGCCGTTGATGTTGGTTTTCGACACGCTTTCGGCGCTGATGTCCACGTCGAACCATCCCGCGCCCTTTTCCACCACGGTCAGGCAGACCCCGTCGCAGGCGATGGAGGCGCCCAGATCGACCCGCGCCATGTCATACCCCGTGTCGATGCGCACGCGCAGATCACCGCGCCGCTGCAACTGTGCCACCCGTCCGATATCGGTGATGATGCCCGTGAACATGCCCCGGCTCCCTGTGCTTGTGCTGTTCCTGACCTAGCGGGGCCTGCCGCCCAAGGCAAGCGGGCGCATTTTTTGCCTTATTCTTGCCCGAAGCGCGCGCTAAGACGACGCATGTTCCGACCCAAATCAATGGCATGACATGACAGCAACCGCGCCGGACACCAGGGTTTTTCTGTTCCTCCAAGGGCCGCACGGGCCGTTTTTCCACCGGTTGGGGCGGATGCTGCGTCTGACCGGCGCGCAGGTCTGGCGCGTGGGGTTCAACGCCGGGGATCGCGCCTTCTGGTTCGATCCGGCCAGCTACATCCCATACGGCGACCGGGCCGAGGACTGGCCCGACCGCTTCGCGCAGATCGTGGCCGAAAAAAACGTCACCGATATCGTGCTTTACGGCGACACGCGACAGATCCACGCCGATGCCGTCACCCGCGCCCGCGCGCTGAACCTGACCGTGCATGTGTTCGAGGAAGGATACCTGCGCCCCTACTGGGTCACCTACGAACGCGGCGGCGCGAACGGTCATTCGCGGCTGATGCACACCACGGTGCCGCAGATGCGCAAGGCGTTGGCCCAGTCCGACATGGACACGCCGGTGCCGCCCGCGCATTGGGGCGACATGCGCCAGCACATATTCTATGGCGCGTTGTATCACTGGTTCGTCATGTTCCGGAACGGCGCCTACAACAACTTCCAGCCGCATCGCGACCTGCCGGTGACCAAGGAATTCCAGCTCTATCTGCGCCGGTTGCTGCTGATGCCCGCCCATAACATCGAACGCCGCATCGCCACGCGCCGCATCCGCAATGGCGGCTTCCCCTATCATCTGGCGCTGCTGCAGCTTGAACACGACAGCAGTTTCCAGATGCATTCGCCGTTTTCCACGATGACCGAGTTTCTGGATCTGGTGATCCAGGGCTTCGCCGAAGGCGCGCCCGGTCACCATCACCTTGTGATAAAGGCCCATCCCCTGGAAAACGGGCGCGTGCCCGTGCGCACCGAGATCCGGCGGCTGGCCGAACAGGCCGGCGTGGCAGCCCGCGTGCATTACGTGCGCGGCGGCAAGCTGGCCGAACTGCTCAACGATGCGCGCTCGGCCGTCACGGTGAATTCCACCGCCGCCCAGCAGGTGCTGTGGCGCGGCATCCCGCTCAAGGTGTTTGGCGATGCGGTCTATGCCAAGCCCGATTTCGTCTCGGCCCAGCCGCTGGCGCAGTTCTTTGCGCAACCTGCGCGCCCGGATCGCAAGGCGTACAAGGATTACCGCCGTTACCTGCTGGAAACCAGCCAGGTGCCGGGCGGGTTCTATTCCGCGCGCGGGCGGCGGCAGTTGCTGCGTCAGGTGGTCGACATGATGCTGTCGGGCGAAGACCCCTATGACGCGCTGAAATCCGGCACCGCCGCCCCGCGCCAGCAATTGCGCGTCGTCACCTGAAGCCTGACCCGCCGGGCCCATGCGCGGCACAGGCGCAACACTGCATCCAGCCCCCGCACAGCCCTTTGCGCGAAAGGCTGGATTTTTCCCGTAAGCCCGGCTAGGTTGAGGAAAAAATACCGAGGCAGAACAAAAACAGGTCGAGGAGACCGAGCAGTGAAACCCCAAACATCCCGATGGGCGAAGTCCGTCGCATTGGCTGTTGCCGTGTCAGTTGTCGCCTCTTGCGCAGCCCTGCCGCGCGTCGGCCCCAACAAACGTGAAATCTTTGCCGGATCGGTCCTGCGCGAAGGCGACGCCTTTATCGTATCGGTCAATGACCGCGTCACCCGCGCCACATCGGTGGTCCCCGCCCTGGGCTTTACCGAGAAGTCAAGTCGGCGGGCGTGATCGGGTCTGACACGATCAGCCCCGGCGACACGCTGGGCCTGACGATCTGGGAAAATGTCGATGACGGCCTGCTTGCGGGCCAAGGCGTCAACGCCACCGTGCTCGAAGAGGTGCAGGTGGACGGCAGCGGCTTCATTTTCGTGCCTTACGCCGGTCGCGTCCGCGCCGCGGGCAACAGCCCCGAGGCGCTGCGCCGCATCATCACAGAACGGCTGCAGGATCAGACACCCGAACCCCAGGTCGAGGTGCGCCGCCTTGCAGGCGACGGCGCAACCGTGTCCATCGTCGGTGCGGTGGGCGGTCAGGGTGTCTATCCGATCGAACGTCCGACACGCACGCTGGCCGCGATGCTGGCACAGGCCGGTGGCGTCGCAATCGAGCCCGAGATCGCACAGATCACCGTGATCCGGGGCGATCAACGATCGAAGGTCTGGTTCCAGGACCTGTACAAACACCCCCGGTTCGATATCGCTCTGCGCGCCGGTGACCGTATTCTTGTCGAGGAGGACACCCGTGCCTTTACCGCGCTCGGGGCCACCGGCAGCCAGTCGCGGGTGCCGTTCGAATCCCAGACCCTAAGCGCGATCGAGGCGATTGCCCAGGTCGGTGGCCTGCTGGCCAATGCGGCCGATCCCACCGGCGTGTTCGTGCTGCGCAACGAACCGGCGGAAATCGCCAACTCGGTGCTGGGCCGCGACGACCTGCAAGGCGCGCAGCGCATGGTCTACGTGCTGGACCTGACCCAGCCCAACGGCATGTTCATGGCGCGCGATTTCTCGATCCGCGACGACGACACGCTGTATGTGACCGAAGCGCCGTTCAACCAGTGGAACAAGGGCATTTCCGCTCTGACCGGGTCGCTCAACACGGTGAACACCCTCAGCAGCGCCGCGGGCGACTGATCCGCGATGCCGGACCACATGAACGCCGGACAGGCCGCCGGGGCACCCCCCCGGCGGCTTTTCCATTTCAACGCCGGTTTTCTGACCCAGAAACGTGTGCGCCGCATCCTGCAACTGGCGGGCTACCAGCCGACACTGGGCAAGCCGGGGCCGGATGACCTCGTGGGTGTCTGGGGCCATTCGCCCTATGCCGCGCGGGGCGAGGCCGTCGCCCGTTCCACAGGCGCCGCCTTGGTGCGGATCGAGGATGCGTTTCTGCGCAGCCTGCATCCGGGCCGCTCGGGCGAGCCGCCCCTCGGGCTGGTGATCGACCATTCCGGCATGCATTTCGACCCCCGGCAGCCCTCGGATCTGGAACGGCTGCTGCTGGATGATCCGCTGGACGACGCCGCCCTGCTGACCCGCGCGCGGGGCTGCATCGCGCGGATGGCCGAGGCGCATCTGAGCAAATATGCCGCCACCGACCCGGACGCATCGCTGCCCGATCCCGGTTACGTGCTGGTGGTGGACCAGACCCGCGACGATGCCTCGGTCAGCCAAGGGATGGCCGATGCCAACAGCTTTCGCGAGATGCTGTTCTGTGCCCGCGATGAAAACCCCGGTGCGCGCATCGTGATCAAGACCCATCCCGAAACCGCCGCAGGGCATCGCGCGGGCTATTTCGGGCAGGTCGATCTGGACGACCGCACCAGCCTGCTGGCCGACCCGGTCAGCCCCTGGGCGCTGATGGAGGGGGCGATCGGCGTCTACACCGTCTCCTCGCAGATGGGATTCGAGGCGATCCTTGCAGGCCACCGCCCGCGCGTCTTTGGCAGGCCGTTCTACGCCGGCTGGGGTCTGACCGACGACCTGCACGAAATCCCCCGCCGCACCCGCCGCCTGACCCGCGCGCAGCTTTTTGTCGGCGCGATGATGCTCTATCCGGTCTGGTACGATCCCTTCCACGACCGGCTCTGCAAGCTGGAGGAGGTGATCGACACGATCGAGGCGCAGGCGCTGGCATGGCGGCAGGATCGCCACGGCTGGGTCGCCAGCGGCATGCGACTTTGGAAACGCAGCGCGATACAGGGGTTTTTCGGCGCGGCCAAGGGCGTGCGCTTTGCCGACGATCCGGCCCGCGCGCAATCGCTGGCCAAACGCAGAGGCGCGCGCCGCATGGTCTGGGCCAGCACCGCCACCCCAAATGACACGGCCACCCGCATCGAGGACGGTTTCCTGCGTTCACGCGGCCTTGGCGCGCAACTGGTGCCGCCGCTGTCGCTGGTCTGCGACGATCTGGGCATCTACTATGATCCCACGCGCGAAAGCCGTCTGGAACGGCTGATCGCTGCCCGCACGCCGCTGCGCCCCGATCAGGAGGCGCGCGCGCAGGCGCTGATACGCCTCATCACTGACGCCGGGTTGAGCAAGTATAATCTGGGCAGGCAGGGTACCGATCTGCCGAGCGGTCGGCTGATCCTTGTTCCGGGACAGGTCGAGGATGACGCCTCGATCCGCTTCGGCACCGATACCGTTCGCACCAACCGCGCGCTGTTGCAGGCCGCGCGCGCGGCCAATCCCGATGCGGTGATCCTGTACAAGCCCCACCCCGATGTCGAGGCCGGGTTGCGCCGTGGCAACATCGCCCCCGTCGATCTTGTGGGGCTCGCCGATCGCGTGCTGGACCAGACCGATCCGGCGACGATCCTGCCCCATGTGGACGAGGTCTGGACGATGACGTCGCTGCTGGGCTTCGAGGCGCTGTTGCGCGGAGTGCGCGTCGTCACCCTTGGCGCGCCGTTCTATGCGGGATGGGGCCTCACGCACCACCTTGGCCCCGAACTGCCACGCCGCAGCGCGCGACCCGATCTGCTGGCACTGGTGCATGCGACCCTGATCGATTATCCGCGCTACCGCGATCCGGTCACCGGCCTGCCCTGCCCGGTCGAGGTGGTGGCACACCGACTGACCAGCGGCACCCTGCCCGACCCTTCGGTCCGCCTGCGGCTGTTGTCAAAACTTCAGGGTCTGCTGGCCAGTCAGGCGCATCTCTGGCGGCGTTGAGTTCTGAGAGGCAGGGCATGGTCCTTTATCCTGCAGGGCTTCCCTGACCGACCGCCGCTTCTGCAACGGGCGAACCGCCCTGGCGTCGATGCCAGCGATGCAGCACATCGCCCCCCAGATCGCGCGTTTCGACAAGATCGAAGCGAGGGGCCTCGGCCAACCGGCCCAGACCCAGCACGCCCACTGCGGGATGACCTTCGGCCCCGATCACCAGACCGGCGGAAAACCCCACCAGCTCGTCCACCAGCCCGGCCCCCAGAAGCGATGCCGCCAGCGCACCGCCGCCTTCGCAGAATACCCGCGTCAGCCCGGCAACGGCCAGCGCGCGCAGAACCGACCCCGGATCCAATTGCCCGCCCGTCACCGCGCACTGCACCCGTCTTGCGCCGATCCCGTCCCAAGCCTGCGCCAGCGGGCCATCCGCGTCGGGGCCGTGACACAGCCACAAGGGGACCGTGCGCGCGGTGCGCGCCAGTTGCGACGACAGCGGAAGATCCAGCCTGCGCGACACCACCACGCGCACCGGCTGGCGCACATTGCCCATGCCGCGCACGGTCAGCATGGGGTCATCGGCGCGCGCCGTGCCGGCCCCCACCATGACCGCATCGTGGCGCATCCGCATGGCATGCACCTCGCGCCGGGCTGCAGGCCCGGTGATCCACTGGCTTTCGCCGGTGGCCGTCGCGATCCGCCCGTCAAAACTGCTGGCCAGCTTCAGAGTGACCCAGGGCCGCCCCTGCGCGCGTGTCAGGCGAAACCCGGCCAGATCCTGCACGACCCGGTCGGCCAGCACGCCGGTCACAACCTCGATCCCGGCACGGCGCAGCATCGCCAACCCACGCCCTGCCACGCGCGGGTCCGTATCCTCGACCCCAACGACAATCCGCGCCACGCCCGCATCGATCAGCGCCTCGGCGCAGGGCGGGGTCTGACCGTGATGGGCACAGGGTTCCAGCGTGACATAGACGGTCGACCCATGCGCCGCTGAACCAGCCTGCGCCAGCGCCTGCGGCTCGGCATGGGGCCGCCCGCCCGGGGCGGTCCAGCCGCGCCCGACGATCCGTCCCTCGCGGACCACCACACAGCCCACCGCCGGATTGGGCCAGGCATTGCCCTGCGCGCGCCGCCCCAGCGACAGGGCCAGCGCCATGAACCGCGCGTCGTGTGCTGCGCTCACGTCTCGGGGGCCACGTCGGGCCGCAGCTCGCTCACGAATTTGTCGAAATCATCCGCCGCCTGAAAGTTCTTGTAGACACTGGCAAAGCGCACATAGGCCACCGTGTCGATCCGCGCGAGGGTTTCCATGACGATCTCGCCGATCACCTTCGAGGGGATGTCGGTCTCGCCCATGCTTTCCAGCCGGCGCACGATGCCGCTGATCATCTGGTCGATCCGCTCGGGGTCGACGGGGCGCTTCTGCATCGAGATGCGGATCGAGCGTTCCAGCTTGTCACGGTCGAAATCCTCACGCCGGCCGCTGGTCTTTATCACCACCAGATCGCGCAGCTGCACGCGTTCGTACGTGGTGAACCGCCCGCCGCAGGCCGGGCAAAACCGCCGTCGCCGGATCGAGACGTGATCCTCGGCAGGGCGTGAATCCTTGACCTGCGTATCTATGTTTCCGCAAAACGGGCAGCGCATTGCCGTTCCCCTTATCTTCTGTCTCTGCCTCGGTCCTGTGGGTGTGCCCCCACTTATCCACAGCCACTATAGGACAGCGCCCAAGTTTTGGGTAGGGGGGAAATGCAACCGCAACACATAGGTCGTGGTGGCAGATGCAAGGCGTCCGAGAGGGCGCAGCGTGCGCGCAAAATCGCGGTTCAGCCCTGCGAAAGATGCGCCGCGACCTGCCGGATGTGCGGCGCTTTCCGGTGTTCGAACAGATAGATCCCCTGCCAAGTGCCCAGTCGCATCCTCCCGTCCTGAACCGGGATTTGCAGGCTGACGGGCAGCAACGCAGCCTTGATATGGGCGGGCATGTCATCGGGCCCTTCCTGCGTGTGCGTCAGATAGGCCATCGATGGGTGATCCGAGGGCGGCACCAACCGCTGGAAATATGCCATCAGATCCGTCTGCACCCCGGGATCGGCGTTCCCCTGGATCAGCAGACTGGCCGAGGTGTGACGGATCATCAGGGTCAGCAGACCGGTTCCCGTGACCCACGCCGCCACATCGCGGGTGAACTCGTACAGCCCCGCACCTCGGGTCACGATCTCAAAGGTCGTCTGCATGTCTCGCAGACTGCACGCACCGGGCGGGGCTGGCAATCACCACAACCACTCGGGCAGGTCATCGTCGCAGAAACTGCGCGCCATGCCGATGGACAGGTTGAACCCCGGTTCGTCGACCGACAGCGAATAGTTCCTGTTCTGGCCCGGCCTGCGACCCGACCCGTCGTCAACGGTGAACGACACCGCCCGCGCGCCCGGTGCGGTCTGGCTGGGGCCGTAAGCGCGTTGCACCGATACGCGCGCGGCGACCGGCGCGCCGACGACCGCCTGCGCATAATGCGATGCAGCACAGAAGTAATCCGCCGGACCAGACCCGGCACGGCCGATCACCTCGAACGTAGTACCGCCCGATAGTGCGTTCACCCGGTGGTGGTTCTCGGCGACAAAGGCCCCGGCGGGGCTGGCGACGGCAATGGTCAGCGCGACTGCGAAATGGCGAAACATGCGTTATTACTACAGTTGCGCATTATGGCGAGTCTTTCGATGTGCGATGGCGGCAGCGACTTGATGCTCGCGTCGCCACCGCGACCAGTT